>NZ_JAIUKB010000057.1:0-12332 GCF_020176785.1 Saccharopolyspora sp. 6V
GAACAGCAGCGGGCAGGGCAGCGGGACGAGTCCGGCGCTCAGCACCAAGCCGAGCGCCCCGGCCCCCCCCCCGCGGCGGGGGGGGGGGGGGGGGGGGGGGGGGGGGGGGGGGGGCCCCCCCCCCCCCCCCCGGCGGCTCACTTGGAGCCGAGCCGCTTCGTCTCCCCCAGCTTCTTCCGGTCCGACGCGTAGCCGATCACCGCGGTGGCGACGAACAGCACGCCGCCGAGCACGGCCAGCCAGAACAGACCCTTCAGCACGATCCCCGCGACGCTGACCACCAGCCAGAGCAGCAGCAGGCCGCCGATCACCTTCCACACCATCCGGACCACCCCGTTCAGCAGAACTCCACCCCAGACTGCCAGAGCTCCGGCCGCCGGGGCCCCGGTTCGCCCCCGGAATCCGGGAGAACCCCGGGACCACCCCGAGGCCGATCGGCCGCCGAGCTCGCGCACGGCCACGATCCGCGACACCGGTCGGAGGCCTTCCGGGCGAAGCCGGGCCGGCCGGTTCAGCGCAGCCAGGTGGCGAGGCGGGCGACGGCCTCCGCGATGTCCTCGGTCGCCCCGGCGTAGGACATCCGCACGAACCGGCCGCCGCGCTCCGGGTCGAAGTCCACGCCCGGCACCACCGCCACGCCGGTCTCCTCCAGCAACCGGTGGCACCAGGCCGAGGAGTCGTCGGTGAGCTCGCCGATGTCGGCGTACGCGTAGAACGCGCCGTCGGCGGGCGCGACCCGCTTGATGCCCAGCTCCGCCAGCCCGGTCAGCAGCAGCTCCCGGTTCGTCTCGTACCGGCGGACGTGCTCGCCGACCTCCGCGTAGACGTCCGCGCCGAACGCGGCGACCGCGCCGTGCTGCGACACCGCGGGCGGGCACAGGGTGAAGTTGCCGGTCAGCGAGTCGACGGCGCGCCGCAGCCGCGGCGGCACCAGCATCCAGCCGAGCCGCCAGCCCGTCATGCACCACAGCTTCGAGAACGAGTTCACCACGATCGCCTCGGTGGAGAACTCGCGCGCCGAGTGCAGCCGCTCCCCGTACTCGATGCCGTGGTAGATCTCGTCGCTGATCAGCTGCACGCCCCGCCGATCGCACCAGGACGCCAGCTCCGCCAGCTCGTCCCCGGTGAGCACGGTGCCCGTCGGGTTCGCCGGGGACGCCACGATCAGGCCGCGCACCGGCTCGTCGAGCGCCTCCAGCATCGCCGTCGTCGGCTGGAACCGGGTGCTCTCGTCGCACGGCAGCTCCACGACCTCGCAGCCCAGGGCGGCCAGGATGTTCCGGTAGGCCGGGTAGCCCGGCCGCGCCAGCGCCACCCGGTCACCCGGGTCGAAGGCGCTGAGGAACGCCAGCAGGAACGCACCGGACGCACCGGTGGTCGCCACCACCTCCGCCGGGTCGGCGGGCAGCCCGTAGGTGCGGGCGCAGTGCCCGGCGATGGCCTCGCGCAGCTGCGGCAGCCCCAGCTGTTCGGTGTAGCCGAGCGGGTGCCGCCGCAGCGCCTCGGCCGCCGCCTCGCGGACCGCCGCCGGAGCCGGGCTGGAGGGCTGGCCCGCGGCGAGCGACACCACGTCCCCGCGCACCCGCTGGCGGGCGTTGGCGGCGGAGAGCACTTCCATGACCTGGAACGGCGGCACGTTCGCCCGCTGGGCGACGGACAGGGCGCTGGGCTCGAACATGCCCACACCCTGCCACGCGCCCCGCTGCTCAGTAGCCCTGGTAGCCGCCGCCACCGGCCATCGACTTCAGCCCCGGGTGGCCCTCGAAACCGCCGTAGCGGTCGAAGGTGTAGCGGACCCCGGCGATGATGTTGTCCACCGGGTCGTAGATGTCGTCGTGCCCGGGGAGCTTGTGCGCCTGGAACGTCGGGTCGATGCACTGCATCAGGCCCTTCGACGGGGTGCCCTTGGCGGCGTTGGAGTCCCAGTCGTTGACGGCGTGCGGGTCGCCGCCGGACTCCTTCTGGATGATCGTCCAGATCTTCTCGACGTCGGCCTCGGTGACCGGGATGCCGTTGGCCTGCAGGATCTCGATGGCCTCCCGGATCCACTGGTCCACGTTCCCGGGCGGTGGGCCGCTGCTGGGCGGGCCACCGCTGGAGCCGAGGTCGCCGGAACCACCGGAGCCGCCGGAACCGCTCGACCCGTCCGAGCCCCCCGCGGAACCGCCGGGCCCACCCGACCCGCTCGACGCGCCGGACCCGCCCGGCCCCGCGGCGGAGTCCCCGCCCGGGCCGGTGGCGCCGGCCTGGTCGGTGCTCGCCGGGCCGGCGGGCTCCTGGAACTCCCACTCGGTGTCGCGCCCCGGCGCGGGCGTGAAGCCCTGCTCGCCCGCCTTCGGGATCTTCGTGAACACGTCCGCCATGCCCTCGGCGGAGCCGGTGAGCTCGGACAGCGCCCCGTTCAGCGCCGCGTTCGCCTCGTCGACCTTGCCCCGGGCGTCGTCGGCGTGCGACTCCATCGCGCGGGTGATCGCGTCGTCGCGCACCCGGCGGGCCAGTTCCAGGGCGGCCGGGTCGTTCGGGTGCGCCAGCTCCGCCTGGTGGTAGGTGTCCTCGGCCTGCTTCGCGTCGGCCAGGGCGCGTTCGCCGATGCCGTTCACCGCGTCCTTCGCGGTGCGCACCGCCTCCGCCGCCCGGTCCAGCGCGCCCGCCGAGCTCTCCAGCGCCGACCCGGCCTGGTCGAAGCCGCCGCGCACCTGCCCCATGTAGCCGACGAACGCGTCCGCGGAAGCGCCCTGCCAGGCCCCGTCGAGCCCGGTGACCGCGTTGGTCACGTCCCCGGCGGCGTTCCCGGTGGTGCCGCTCGCCTCGCGCCAGCGGCGCGCGATCTCGGTGATCGACTCGGGTCGGCTGTCCTCCAGCTTCCGCACCTGCTCGGCGAGCGCCGCGCCGCCCGGCTTGCCCGCGATCTCCCCTGAAATGCCCATCTCGTCCCCCAGTACCGGCTCAGACCCGCATCGAGTCGGCGTTGTCCCGGTCGATGTCCTCGACGCTGGTGCGCACCGCGTCGAGCGCGCCGCTGACGCTGCGCAGCAGCTGCTCGGCGGCGTCGAACTGCTGCTTCGCGGTCTCGTCGAGCTTCGTGACCGCGTCGGCGAGCCCGGCCGCGGCGTCGAGCTCCCCGAAGGAGGCCGCCTCGACGTGCCGGCCCTCGAAGCCGTCGCCGATGGCGCCGACCGGGCCGGCCTTGCCTTCCAGCGCGGAGCGGCAGTCCTCCAAGGCCCCCATGTTGTAACCGGCGTCTGGCACGACCTCTCCTCGGATTCGCGGCCCGGATGTCCGACGTGGTCGACGCGCCGTCCGGGCGCGCCGTTCCACCGGATCACATGATTACCCCGAAGCGGATGCGCACGGCGGTGCTTTCACCGAAGAGCAGTCGAACGGCGAACGGGTCCGAACGCGACGAACCGCGCGCGGCCGTGGCTCGCGCGCGGTTCGTCCGGAAAGTCCGATCAGGCGGGCGGGGTGATCTCGCCGCGGGCGGCGCGCAGCGCGATGTCCACGCGGTGGTGCGAGCCGGGCAGGCGCACGGCGGCGACCCGCCGGTACACCTCGTCGCGGGCGGCGTCGAGGTCCGCGCCGGTCGCGACCACGGACAGCACCCGGCCGCCCGCGGACAGCACCGCGCCGTCCTCGCGGCGCCGCGTGCCGGAGTGCAGCACGCCGATCGCGTCGCCACCGGTGATCACGTCGTCCACCCGGGGCCGGCCCGGGTAGCCCTCGGCGGCCACGACGACCGTCACCGCGGCGCCGTCCTCCCACTCCAGCGCGGGGGCGGCGGCGAGCTCACCGCGGGCGACCGCGTCCAGCAGCACCGCCAGCGGGGTGCGCAGCAGCGCCAGCACGGCCTGCGTCTCCGGGTCGCCGAACCGGCAGTTGAACTCGATGACCTGCGGCCCCGACGAGGTCAGCGCCAGGCCCGCGTACAGCAGGCCGGAGAACGGGGTGCCGCGCTCGGCGAGCTCGTCCACCACCGGCTGCACCACGGTGCGCACCACGTCCTCGGTGAAGCCCTCCGGCGCCCACGGCAGCGGCGCGTAGGCGCCCATGCCGCCGGTGTTCGGGCCCGCGTCGTCGTCGCCGACGCGCTTGAAGTCCTGCGCGGGCAGCAGCGGGACCACCGTGGTGCCGTCGACCAGGCAGAACAGCGAGGCCTCCGGACCGTCCAGGAAGGACTCCAGCAGCACCGGGTGCCCGTCGTCGAGCAGCGTCAGCGCGTGCGCGCGCGCCGCGTCGAAATCGGTGGTGACCAGCACGCCCTTGCCCCCGGCGAGCCCGTCGTCCTTGACCACCCAGGTGGGGCCGAAGCGGGCCAGGGCGGCGTCCAGCTTCGCCGGGTTGTCCACCGTCTCGCTGTGCGCGGTGGGAACCCCGGCGGAGATCATGACGTCCTTCGCGAACGCCTTGGAGCCCTCGATGCGGGCGGCCCCCTTCGACGGCCCGAAGCAGGGGATCCCGGCGGCGCGGACGGCGTCGGCGGCACCGGCGACCAGCGGAGTCTCCGGGCCGAACACGACCAGGTCCGCCTTCCAGCCGGTGGCGAGCTCGGTCACCGCCGCCGGATCGGCGACGTCCACCGGGTAGGGCTCGGCGAGCGCGGCGGTGCCCGCGTTGCCGGGAGCGCAGGCCAGGGCGGTCACCGACGGGTCCTTCGACAGCGCCAGCACGATCGCGTGCTCACGGCCGCCTGCCCCGATCACCAGGATTCGCACGAGCGGAAGCGTAGAGCGTCCCGCACACCGCCGACGGCGGCCCCCCGGCGCGGTGTGGTGAACCGGACATGGACCGCCGGTGACCAGCGAGGATCATCTCAGTGCGCTCCGGCCGACCACCCCGCGCGGCGCTCGGCGCCGACCGGAGGTGTGTCGCCGTTCCTTCACCCGCCCGTCGGATGTTCTTGTCCGGTTGGTCGCCCGCCACCGCGAAGGTCGGGCCGGGCGCGCGGCCCTTCCCGCGCGACGAACTCGTTGGAGGACAGATGTCGATCCGGGTGCGCCTGGGGGCGCTCGCCGTGACCACGGCCGCCGTGCTGGGCGCCATCGCCCAGCTGCCCGCCGCCGCGGCGCCCGCCGTGACCGCCGATCCGGAGGCAGGCCGCGTGGAGGTGTTCGGGCACCGGGGCGCCTCCGGCTACCGCCCGGAGCACACGCTGGCCGCCTACGAGCTGGCGGCGCGGATGGGCGCCGACTTCATCGAACCGGACCTGGTGCCCACCAAGGACGGGGTGCTGGTGTCCCGGCACGAGAACGAGATCAGCGGCACCACCGACGTCGCCGACCACCCCGAGTTCGCCGACCGCAAGACCACGAAGACCATCGACGGCGTCGAGCTGACCGGCTGGTTCACCGAGGACTTCACCCTCGCCGAGCTGAAGTCGCTGCGCGCGGAGGAACGCATCCCGCGGCTGCGGCCGAACAACACGATCTACGACGGCCGCTACGAGGTGCCGACGTTCCAGGAGGTCGTGGACCTCGCCCGCCGGTTGTCCGCGGAGCTCGGCCGCGAGGTCGGCGTCGCCCCGGAGACCAAGCACCCGAGCTACTTCCAGCGCATCGGCCTGCCGCTGGAGCCGCGCGTGGTGCGGGCGCTGGACGAGAACGGCCTGAACCGGCCGGACGCGAAGGTCGTGGTGCAGTCCTTCGAGGTCGCCAACCTGCGGGAGCTGGACCGCTCGCTGCGGGTGCGGCTGGTGCAGCTGATCTCCGACAGCGGGGCGCCGCAGGACTTCGTGGAGTCCGGCGACCCGCGCACCTACGCGGACCTGGTGACGCCGGAGGGGCTGCGCGGGATCGCGGACTACGCCGACGTGTTCGGCCCGGACACGAAGGTGCTGCTGCCGGTCGACGACTCGGGGCACCTCACCGGGCCGACCCCGGTGACCGCGGACGCGCACGCGGCGGGCCTGCAGGTCGTGCCGTACACGGTGCGCGCGGAGAACGAGTTCCTGCCCGCGGACTTCCGCTCCTCCGAGGTGCCGTCCGAGTTCGGCGACGTGTTCGGCTTCTTCGACGCGCTGTTCGCGCAGGGCATCGACGGCATCTTCAGCGACTTCCCGGACATCGCGGTCGAGGCCCGCGGCTGAGCGACCGGGCGGTCAGGGCCGTCCGGCGGCGGCCCCGGCCGCTCGGAAGTGCGCGTTCGACGCGGGCGCGAACAGGAGCACCAGTCCCGTGCACACCGCGACCAGGTGCGCGGCGCGCAACGCGGCGAACGTCCACGCCCACGGCCCGGTGCCGTTCAGGAAGGCCTGCTCGACCGGGACGCCGCCCAGCACCTCCGCGATCGGCGGGCCGACCATGCTCGCGGTGCCGAGGCCGCCGACGAGCACCGCCACCGCGATCCGCACTCCGTTCCCACCGCGCCGCAGCCGCAGCACGAGGACCAGCACCGCGGCGTAGACGGCGCCGCGCAGCACCAGCTGCCCGGCGAGTCCACCGGCGGGTGCCCCCGCCGCGACGAGCCGCACCACCTGCAGCACCGTCTCGGCGACCCCGGCCGCCACGGCGCAGGTCCACGCGATGATCGAGCTGCGCACCGCCGCCGGTGCCGCGTCCTTCCGATCCACAGGCCGTCCCCCCACGTCGTCCCGACTGCGGGTCGAACGTAAGCGGCGCGGCGGGTCGCGGGGATCGGGTTCGTCCCGGATCGCGGCTCGGGGAGGTCCCGGACCGGCTTCAGGACGCGGCGACCGGGCGGGGTGCGGGGGTCGCGGCGGGCTCGGAACCGGCGAGGAGGCCGCGGCGGGCGAGGACCGGGCGGACGCCTTCGCCGAACCAGTACGCCTCCTCCAGGTGCGGGTAGCCGGAGAACACGAACTCCTCCACGCCGACGTCGTGGTACTCGGACATGAGGTCGGCGACCTCCTCGTGGCTGCCGACGAGCGCGGTGCCCGCACCGCCGCGCAGCAGCCCGACCCCGGACCACAGGCCCGGGTGCACTTCGAGCTTCCGCGCGTCCGCGTGCAGCACCCCGCCGTGCAGCTCCGCCATCCGCCGCTGCGCGGTCGATTCGGTGACCGCGAACTTCGCCTGCGAAGCGGCCACGTCCGCCGGGTCCATCTGGTCCAGGAAGCGCTGGGCCGTCGCCCACGCCTCGGCGGAGGTGTCCCGGGTGATGGTGTGGGCGCGCAGCCCGAACCGCAGCGTGCGGCCTTCGGCGGCGGCCAGCTCCCGCAGCCGGGCGATCCGCTCACCGACCTGCGCGGGCGGTTCGCCCCAGGTCAGGTGCACGTCGGCGCGGCGGGCGGCCACGGGCAGCGCCGCCGGGGACGAGCCGCCGAAGTACAGCGGTGGCACCGGGTCCGGCACGTCGTAGGCGGTGGCGCCGCGCAGCCGGTAGTGCTCGCCGTCGAAGTCGGCGGGTTCCCCGGACCAGATGGCGCGCATCGCGGCGAGGAACTCGTCGGTGCGCTCGTAGCGGCGGTCGTGGTCCAGCCAGTCGCCGTAGCGGCGCTGCTCGGTGGACTCGCCGCCGGTGACGATGTTGAGCAGCAGCCTGCCGCCGGAGACCTGCTGGTAGGTGGTGGCCATCTGCGCGGCCAGCGTCGGGGTGAGCGAACCGGGCCGGAACGCGACCAGGAACTTGATCCGCTTGGTGCGGCCGAGCAGCGCCGCCGTGGTCACCCACGCGTCCTGGCACCAGCTGCCGGTGGGGGTGAGCATGCCGGTGAACCCGAGGTGCTCGACGGCCTGCGCGACCTGCGCCAGGTAGTCGATGTCGGGTTCGCGGGGCGTGCTGGCCGCGGCGGCCGTCACGTGCGGTCTGTCCACGATGGACCGACCGTCGCCGTGGGTGGGCAGGAACCAGTGCACCGTGATGCTCATGCGTCTCCTCCTGGTCAGCGGACGGCGGCGAGCCGCTGCGCGAAGCGGGTGTCGACGAAGTCGGCGAAGTCGAACTTCCGCGGGATCTCCCCGGCCTGCACGAACGCGTCGGCGAGCTCCTGCGAGGAGCGGACCACCGACTCGTCCAGCGGGATCGGCAGGTTCGGCCCGGCGTCGGTGGCGCGGCGGGTCACCTCGATGGGCAGCCCGGTGTCCTCGGCCCACGCCCGCGCACGCTCCTCGCGGTGCGAGTCGGAGTACAGCTGCGCCTGCGCGACGCGGACCACGTAGTCGGCGAGCGCGGTGTTCTTCGCCGCGTCGGCGAGCGCCGCGTCGCTCGCCACCTGGAAGTCCAGGCCGTTGGCCACGCCGGTGCCGTCGGTGAGCACCTTCGCGCCGGTCTCCAGCTGGACCTGCGCGAAGTACGGGTCCCAGATCGCCCAGGCGTCCACCTCGCCACCGTTGAACGCGCCGAGCGCGTCGGCCGGTTGCAGGATCACCAGCTGCACGTCGTCCGGGGTGAGCCCGACCTTCCGCAGGCTCAGCAGCACCTGCCCGTGCGCCGAGCTGCCGCGGGCCACGGCGATCTTCTTCCCGCGCAGGTCCTCCACCCGCCGCAGCGGCGAGTCCCGCGGGACGATCAGCGCATCGCTGGTCACGTTGCCCTTCGACGCGGACACGACCTTCACGTTGCGCTTCGCGGCGGCCGCGAACAGCGGGGGCGTGTTGCCGACGCCGCCGATGTCGATGGCTCCGGCGGACGCGGCCTCCAGCAGCGGCGGGCCGGAGGTGAACGTGGCCCACTCGATCGCGTAAGGCGCCCGGTCCAGCCCGGCGGAGCGCAGCAGGGACTGCGAGTTGCCCTTCTGGTCCCCGACTCGCAGCCGCACCCGGCGCAGCTCGTCGTCGCCGACCGGCGGCGGGACGGGCGCGGTGGCCGCGTCGGTGCCACGACCGCACGCGGCGAGCAGCCCGGCGGTCGTGGTGGTCAGGGCGAGGGCGGCGAGGAATTCCCGACGGTGCACGGTGTCATCGCTTTCGCTGAGCAGAGCGGAACCCGGGCCGCACAAGAGCGCCCGGGCGAACTGTCGACCGCCCGTCCTCGAACCTGCGCAGCGCGGTTTCGGCGGTTTCCCGTCAGCGGCGAAGCCGCTGAGCAGCCGACCGAGCACGCAGCCGGACCACCCGCGGGTTCTCAGCGGTTCCCCCGCGAGGACAGCGTTGTCGCCTGTGGCGGAGCCACCTGCGAAAACGATCCCGCAGCGAGGGGACCGCTGAGGTTCCGCCACCCCAGCGCTACGCGGAAAGAGTTCGAAGAACAGCCGGTGAAGACCCTCAGCGGGGGCGACAGATGGCGCTGGCCTGCCGCCGCAGATCGACGTGCAGGCGCCCGGTCAGTGCGGTGCGCGCGGTCATGCCCAGCAGGTTCGCACCGCCGCGATCTCCCGGTCAACGCCCGCCGGGCCGCGTCCCACCAGGTGGCACCGCAGCGGAACGCCCCGCTCACCGAGGAGGTGAGCGGGGCGCGGCGTCGACGACGATCAGCAGCCGGCGAGGGCGTCCTTGAGGGCCGTCTTCTCGGCCTCGGTGACGGTCAGCTCGTACTTGTGCTTGGAACCGACCCACATCGACGCGTAGGTGCAGTGGTAGCCGGCTTCCGGCGGCATCCACTGGTCCGGGGTCTTGTCGCTCTTGGACTGGTTGACGCTGTCGGTGACGGCGATCAGCTGCGGGCCTTCGAGGTCGTTGGCGAACGCCTCGCGCTGCTCGTCGGTCCACTCGGAGGCCCCGGAGCGCCACGCGGCGGCCAGCGGCACCACGTGGTCGATGTCCACATCGGACGGCTTGGTCCAGGATCCGCCGTCGTACGGGCTGTTCCAGGTGCCCGCGGTCGGGTAGCAGTCCGACCCGACCTCGACGCCCTCCCCGTCGCGCTTGAGCACCGACTCGCGGGTGTTGCAGCCGTCGGGGCCTTCGATCCAGTGCGGGAACCGGTCGCGGTCGTAGCCGTCGAGGGAACCTTCGGGGGCGACCTGCAGCTCGTCGAGCTGGGTCTGGGCGGTCGACGGGTCGGGGATGCCGGGCGGTTCCGCCCCGGCGGGCACGGCCAGGCCCAGCGACAGGGCGCCGGCCAGGGGCAGAGCGGTCAGTGCTGCGCGAAGCGAACGGGTCGGCGTCATGGGGACCTCCGCTGGGCTGATCTCGCCGATGTCGATCCTGACCTTCATCGAGCGAGGTGGCCATGGCAATGCCCCGAAGTGACTAGGCGGTGACCTGTCGTGAAACCGCCACCCGATCCCCGCCGGGTCTGGGAAAACCGTGTGTGCGCAGGGATTTCCCCCGCCGATCAGGGCCGCACGAGCAGCAGGTCCTCGGTGTGGCGGTACCAGGCCCACTTGGTCACCGGCCGCGGGTGCGGCACGCCGTCGCGCAGCACGGTGGCCTCGCGGAACCCGGCCTGCACGGCGCGGCCGCGGGTGGTGTCCCGGCGGGTGCGCAGCAGGCCGCGGCGCACCGCGGTGACCCGCAGGCCGTCCGCGGCCGGATCCAGGTTCGCCGACATCGGGTCGGAGGTCGGGTCCGGCAGCGGTTCCGCCGCCGGATCGGGGGTGATCTCCAGGCTCCGCGCCGGGCCGTGCAGCACCCGCTGGTCGTCGCAGTACACCTGGCCGGTGATCGGCTCCACCCGGCCGGAGGCGATCAGCAGCCCGCCGTTGTCGTCGCGCACCAGCGCCGACGGCCGGGCCGCCCCCTCGAACGCGAGCGGCTCGGCGTCCGGGCCCACCGGGAACCCCCACAGCCGGGTCGCGGGCGACTCCGCCACCGGCACGTAGCCGACGGCGAGGTCGGCGATGCGGTTCTTGCGCAGCAGCCGCAGCACCACCGCCGCCAGGTCGGCATCGGTACCCTGGACGACGACTCGCCCGGGGCCGTCGGGCAGCAGCGCATCGACCTCGGCCTTCCCGGGAGCGGGCGAAACCCGGTGCCACTCCGCGTGACCACCCGGACGCGTGGTGTGGTCGCCGTTTGTGCAGGACAGTGCAGTCGTACTCACGTTTCGCTCCTGGTTTACCCTGATCGACCGGCATCAGTGTCGCGTCGGAGCGGGGAGTCGCTCGCGCGGACCCACAGTCCAGGTTGGAGTTTCACATGCCGGCGATCGTGCTGATCGGAGCCCAGTGGGGCGACGAGGGCAAGGGCAAGGCGACCGACTTGCTCGGCGAGCAGGCGCAGTGGGTCGTGCGCTACCAGGGCGGCAACAACGCCGGCCACACCGTGGTGCTGCCCGACGGGCAGGACTTCGCGCTGCACCTCATCCCCTCCGGCATCCTCACGCCGGGCGTCACGAACGTGATCGGGAACGGCGTCGTGGTCGACCCGGGCGTGCTGCTCGACGAGCTCGCCGGGCTGGAGGAGCGCGGCGTCGACACCTCGCGGCTGCTGCTGTCCGCCGACGCGCACATGATCATGCCGTACCACGTGGCGATCGACCGCGTCACCGAGCGCTACCTCGGCAAGAAGCAGATCGGCACCACCGGTCGCGGCATCGGCCCCGCCTACCAGGACAAGGTCGCCCGCGTCGGCGTCCGCGTGCAGGACCTGCTGGACGAGAAGATCCTGCGGCAGAAGGTCGAGGCCGCGCTGGAGTTCAAGAACCAGCTGCTGGTGAAGGTCTACAACCGCCGCGCGCTCGACGCCGACGAGGTCGTGGACACCGTGCTGGAGCAGTCCGAGCGCTTCGCCGGCCGCATCGCCGACACGAAGCTGCTGGTCAACGAGGCGCTGGAGCGCGGCGAGACGGTGCTGCTGGAGGGCTCGCAGGGCACGCTGCTCGACGTGGACCACGGCACCTACCCGTTCGTGACCTCCTCGAACCCGACCTCCGGCGGGGCGTGCGCGGGCTCCGGCATCGGGCCGACCCGGATCAACGCCGTGATCGGCATCCTGAAGTCGTACACCACCCGCGTCGGCGCGGGCCCGTTCCCGACGGAGCTCACCGACGAGGCGGGCGAGAACCTGCGTAAGCAGGGCGGCGAGTTCGGCGTCACCACCGGGCGCTCCCGGCGCACCGGCTGGTTCGACGCGGTCATCGCCCGCTACGCGACCCGCGTCAACGGCATCACCGACTACTTCCTCACCAAGCTGGACGTGCTGTCCGGGCTGGAGACCATCCCGGTGTGCGTCGGCTACGACGTGGACGGGCAGCGGGTCACCGAGATGCCGATGACGCAGACCGGCGTGCACCACGCGGTGCCGGTGTACGAGGAGGTGCCGGGCTGGTCCGAGGACCTCAGCGCGGCGCGCAGCTTCGAGGACCTGCCGGTGAACGCGCAGAACTACGTGCTGCGCCTGGAGGAGCTGTCCGGCGCCCGCATCTCCGCGATCGGCGTCGGCCCCGGCCGCGACCAGACGATCGTCCGCCACACGATGGCGTGACCCCGACGCCGGGGCCGGGGGGGGGGGGGCGCCCCCCCCCCCCCCCCCCGGGGGGGGGGTGTGGGGGGGGCC
>NZ_JAIUKB010000058.1:0-20669 GCF_020176785.1 Saccharopolyspora sp. 6V
CCGGGGGGGGCGCTTGCTGCCCCTCCGGGCCCCCCGGGGGAGCTCGGCATTCGGGTGACGGTGCGCTGATCGCCTCCATCGCAGATCAGGCGGGCGCCATGCCGTTCTTCCTCGTGGCCGGCCCGCTCCGCCGCGACCCGCGCCGTACTCCGTCCAGGCGTAACTCGATCAACCTGTTCTGCGGAAGCGCCTGATCGTTCTACCCTCCCGAGCGATCTTGCTTCGCCGGACGATCGGGGAGATCACATGGCACAGGGCACGCCGTACCGGATCGAGGTCCTCGCGGGTGGAGACCCGTTGCGGACCGAGCGGTGGACCCGGTCGTTGCGGGACGACCTGGCCGAACTGGACGGGTTGTCGGTCGGGTTCGCCGAAACCGCCCCCGGCTCCCCCGGCAGCAAGGGTGGCGCGTTCACCGATCTCGTCCTGGCGGTGACCGCGCTAGTCGCCTCGAAGCAGGCAGCACCCGTGCTCATCGCGGCGATCACCGAGTGGTGCCGCCGAGAACGCCGTCGCGTCGTCCGCATCACCAAGGGCGACGCCACGCTTGAGATCACCGGCAAACCGGGTGCCGCTCAACAAGAGCTCGTGCGCGAATTCCTCCGCACGTTCGGAGACGAGGGGTGACGGGCCGAACGCTGCGCCGACACGCGCTCCTCATCCACACCGAGAACTACCAGGACGGGCACTTCGAGGCCCTGCCATCGACCCGCGCGGACGTCTGGCAGCTCAAGCAGGTGCTCGAACACCGCAGCATCGGCGGATTCGCCTCCGTGCGGATCGCGAGCGATCGCACCGCCGACGACATGCGCGTCGAGATCGCCGAATTCCTCGACGAACGCGAGCAGGACGAACTCGCCTTCCTCTACTTCTCCGGGCACGGGGTGCGGGCGCTGGAGACCACCGGTGAATTCCACTTCATCGCGTCCGACACGCTGCACGACCGGCTCGCCACCACGGGGGTGCCCGCCGGATTCGTCAACGGGGAATTGGAGCGGTGCTGGGCGGCGCACAAGGTCGCGATGCTGGACTCCTGCCGCAGCGGCGGATTCGCACTCGGATTCCGCACCGCCGACCCGGCGCGAGGCGCGGCGAAATCCGGGCAGGACGCACCGCTGAACAGCCGCGGCGTCTACGTGCTCAGCTCCTCGGGAGCCGCGGAGGAGTCGTTCTCCGGTGAGGACACGCCGGATGGCCCTGCACCCTCGGTCTTCACCGGCGCGGTGGTGGAAGCCCTGCGCACCGGCAAGGTCGCCAAGGATGGTTCCGGGACCGTATCGGTCGACGAGTTATTCGAGCACGTCAGCGAACGACTCCGCGGGAAGCGCGGCCAGGTCCCCACGAAGTCCTCGTTCGGGGTCACCGACCGGATCGTCATCGCTTCCTCCCCCGTGGGCGAACCCCCCGTGCTCAAACCGGCACGCCAAGCCGCAGCGGCGGAATCGCCGACGGGCACCGCTCATCCCGTCGGGAGAACGGCGAAGGGAGATCCCGGCTGGCAGGAGTTGATCGACTACTACCGGTCCTGCGTGCTGGATGACAAGGTGGAGACGCCGTACCTGGCGGTGTCCGAACACGGCCGCGATTACGCGTGCCTGCCCGGATCTGAACGCATCTTGTCCGGCGACCTGGACGAGGACGGCACCACCGAGGTCCCCGAATCGGCGGGCCCCTTCCTCGCGGCGGCCGGGCCGAACGACGAGCTGTGGGCCGGATACCCGGCCGTCATGCTCCACCGCGCGCGGCAACGGCCTGTCTGGGATTCGCCCAGATTCGCGCCGTTGCTGATGCGCCGGGTCGAACTCGTCGGCGGAGGCGACGGTGAGCGGCCTCGGCTCCGCCCGTACGGACCGGTGACCCCGCATCCTGGCTTGGCGGTTGATCAGCTCGGCGAGACGGAGGCGGCCGAGCTGATCGCGACGTACCAACCGACCTGGCACGCCGGCCAGCAGGACCGGATGGCCACCGATGCCCGCAACCTCCTGGCGACGGAGTTCGGCTTGGATTGCGTGCAGGAGCTCAAACCGGCTTTCCTCGAGGAGTCCATCGACGCGAAGTCGCCCGGCGACGGAGCCCGCAACGCAGCGGTGCTCATCCGCGTCTCCCGCTCCGATGACGGCGGCAACAGCCTGGTCAAAGACCTCGACCACATCGCCGCGCACGCCGACCGGATCCGGGACACCGCACTGGCCGCGCTGCTGCCCGAGCGTCGCGCGGAACCCACCACGGCGTCCGGACATCCGGTCACGCCGCTCGCGGCGAACGAGGCGCAGCTCGCTGTGCTGCGGTCGGCGAGTTCGCACCGGCTCACCGTGGCCACCGGACCGCCCGGCACCGGCAAGAGCCAGCTCGTCGCGAACGCGGTCGCGCCCGCGGTCGCCCACCAGCAGTCCGTGCTGGTCGTGTCCACCAACAACGAAGCCGTGAACGAGATCTGGCGGCGCTGCGACGAGCTGCTGCCGGACAGCGTGGTCCGCACCGGGTCGAGCACCGGCGAGCAGGATTACCTGCAGCACGAGATCGACGCGCTGCAGCGGCTGACGAAACACCAGCGGCCGGAGTGGAACCTCGCCACCGCTCTCGCGGAGCACCGCCGGTCGGTCGACGACCGTGCAGGCGTGCAGCGAGAACTCGCGCGCAAGGCGCGACTGGAGGCGCGGATGCTCACCGCGGGGCGCGAGCGGAGCCGGCACGCGCGATCCCTCGGCCACACGATCGCGGGACTCGCTGCGCGACTCGGTTCCCGATCGGCGCGGTGGGAGGCCAGGGCCCGCAAGGTCGCTGCCGCACGACTCTTCGGAGCCTGGCGACGCGCTCGTCTGCTGCGGGCGCTCGACGTCCAGGTCGATTCGGAGCCGGCGAAGGCGTGCCTCGATGTCGCCGGCTTCGCCGCGGCTCAGACCATGTGGTCCCGCCACCGCGATGCAGTGCTCGGCATGCCCTCCGACGAATCGCTCGCCGCGTCGGCGGAAGCGGCGGAAACCGCACTGCGAGCCGCTTCCCGACGAGTCTGGCAGGTCGCCGCAGACACCGCGGTCAACGCGGGGAAAGCGGATCTCCGGGCCACGGTCCAAGATCTGTCGACGAAATCGCGCACCTGGTCGGCTCGGCTGACCGCGCTCCGGCACGTTCGGGCCTGGGCGACGACGAGCCTGTCCATCCGGCGATTCCCCCCTCGCCCGGGCATGTTCGACCTCGTGATCATCGATGAGGCCAGCCAGTGCTCCATCCCGCAGGTCCTGCCGCTGCTGTTCCGGGCGAAGCGCGCGCTGATCATCGGTGACGTCATGCAGCTCGAACACATCACCACCATCGAAGCGAGACGCGAAGCGCTCATCCGGCGCCGCACCGGCGTCACCGCGGGCTTCCTCGAACAGCGGCGGCTCGCCTACCAGCGCCACTCCGCGTTCCACGCGGCCGAGCGCGCCAACAGCGGCAGTCTCCTCCTGGACGAGCACTACCGGTGCCACCCCGACATCGCGGCGGTGTCCAACGAACTCTTCTACGGCGGCGCACTCACCGTGCTCACCGATGTCAGGGGACGTCCCGACGCAGGTCGAGCTGCAGTGAATTGGGCGGATGCACCTGGCCGGTCGGAACGTCCTCGCTCGGGCGATTCGTGGGTCAACCGCGCCGAAGTCGCCACGGTGCGCAACTGCGTCGCCTACCTCCTCGAAAGGCTCCCGGCGCACGCCACGATAGGCGTGGCCACGCCGTTCAAAGCCCAGAAGGACCTGCTCGCCGACGAACTGCGCGCCGAGGAACGCGTCCGCGTCGGAACGGTGCACACCTTCCAAGGCGGCGAGCGCGACGTCATCGTCCTGTCCCTGGTCGCCGCTCCGGAAATGCGCCGTGGCGCGGTCAACTGGGTGAACCGGCAGCTGAACCTGTGGAACGTCGCGATCACGCGAGCTCGCTCGCACCTCATCGTCGTCGGCGGCAGGGAATTCTGGCGGGGGCGAGGAATCGGTGGCGATCTGGTCCGCGCCGCCGAGCTCACCGATGCCGCCCGCACCGGACGGGACGGATCGCCCACGGACACCGCCCAGCGCCTGTACGAACTGATCTCCGATGCCCCGGACGTGCGGATCGAGCTGGGCGGCAGGGTGAACGGCTACGCGGTCGACGCCATCGTGCGGCGCGACGACGGACGGGAGCACCCGGTGCTGATCGACAGCGGTGGCACGGCGGACTCCGATGCCGGGCACCACCTGCACCGGATGATCCGCCGCTGTTCATTGCTCGACCCGGTCGATGCCGAGCCCGACGCCGTCCGCCTGCCCGAGTGGACGCTGTACGACGCCGGGACCGCGCTCGCCGGATTCGGCATCGCCGAGGCCGGAACGCCACCCGAGCGGTGAGTCCGGCCTCGGCCCTGCCGGAGCTAGCCATCACGCTCGTTTTCTGGTGGTGAGGAAGAGGAAGGTGCCCGGGCCGCTGGAGTCGACCACGTCCAGGCCCGCTTCGTCGAAGGCCACCGCCAGTTCTTCCGGTTCGAAGGAGCGCAGGCCGAATACCCGTTCGTGGCAGCGCTGGAAGTGGCGTTGGAACGAGCGGGCGCCGCGCCGGTAGGTGGTGGCGGTGAACGTCCCCGCCGGGTGCAGGCAGCGGGAGACCTCGGCGATCACCCGGCGCGGTTCCGGCAGCACGTGCAGCGCGTCGGAGCAGTTCGCGGCGCCGAGGAACCCGTCGGGGAACGGCAACGCGCGCGCGTCCCCCTCGGTGAACAGCACGCCGGGGACCGCGAACCGGGCGACCTCCAGCACCGCCGCCGCCGAGTCCAGGCCGAGGACGCGTTCCGGGCCGACCTGTTCGGCCAGGACCCGGGTCCAGCGGCCCGCGCCGCACGCCACGTCGAGCACCGGGCCCGGCGCGGGACGCAGGTTGCGCCGCAGGTAGGCGTCCTCGTCGCGGACCGACACGGTCCCGCCCCAGTTGGCGCCGGGCACCGTGGCGGATGCGGGGCGCAGCAGTTCGGCGTGGCGTCCCGCCGTCGAGTCGTGCTCCAGCAGGCGCCGGTACGCGCCGGGCCGGACGGTGCCGGTGAACTCGGGGGGATCGGGCAGCTCCGGCCAGCCGATCTCCTGCTGCACCTGGTGTTCCGCGCGGGCGCCCTGGTACGCGAGCAGCGCCGCGGTCTCCGCGTCCCACAGGTCCGCGAGTTCCGTCCCGGTCCGCGCGGGACCGGGGCTCGGCGAGAGCCGCGCCCAGAACTCCGGGGACGGCCACGCGCGCCCGATCCCGGCGGCGCAGGCGGGATCGTCGAGGTCCGGCACGGTCAGGCAGCGCCGGACGCGCGCCAGTTCGTGCTCGTCGGCGACGCGCGCCACCACCGGCAGGATCCGGTCCCGGTGCGCCGGGAAGTGCGCCAGCAGGTAGAGGACCGCGGTGCGCAGGCACTGCTCGGTGTCCGGGCGTTCCAGCAGCCGCAGCGGTGCGGCGAGACGTTCGGTGAACACGTCCCTGATCTGACCGGGCAGGTAGGAGCGGGTCGCGTCCTCCCCGGCGAGCAACCCCAGCAGCAGCGCCACCCGCGGCCGGTTGGGGTGCGGCGGTCCGGTGAGGACCTCCATCGGCCCGATCAGGTCGGCGGGCCCGACGGCGGCCGGGTCGAGCAGCTGGCGGGCGAGCCGGGTGAAGGCCGCATCGGCCGTGTCCCGGTCCGGGTGCGCCAGCGCGGCCCGCAGGCCGCCCCAGCCCTGCCCGGGTTCCACACCGCCTCGGCCGGGGATCCGCTGGAGTTCCGGTTGCTCTTGAGCACGCATCGACTCGACTCCTTCGCTGTTCCACCGCTGCTCCCACCGACGCCGGAGCGACCGGACCGGAGGGAGTCCGGGGTGCGGCGCCGGCGCGTTCGAGGAGCGATCAGTGACCCCGGTCCCGGGGTGGGATCGCGGTTGTTCCGGCAGCGGGCGCGTCGTTGCGCCGGCTCGCGGTCGGCGGAGATCCGCTCGATCGACCGCGGGGCCCGGACCTCCTCGGCCGGGGACGGCCCCGGCGGAGGGGATGGGTCGGGATTGATCCATCATGGACGAGCGGGACCTGCGGTGACGACCACCGAAAGCGTTTTCCTGCGTCCCCGCGTCGAGTGATCACCGGCTCGTTCGCGATCACCGACGGTCGATCGGGGTGGGCGACGCCGCCCCGCGAGCGCGGTGCACCTCCCTCCAACGGGTAGCCGTCGCGGATCTTCCTTGCCCGGCGCAGGAGGGCGCTGCCATGCTCGGCCGCGCCTTCCGGCGGTCGATCGCCGGCGCGCGCCGGTCGTCCCGATCCACGGACCTGAACCGCGGTCCGGCCGCGCGGCTTTTCCCGCGCCGCAACGTATTCCCGCCCTCGGCGCGACGGCGCGCGGGCGCCCCCGCACTCCCCCGCACCCGCGGAGATCCAGGAGAAGACGATGCGCATCCCGCTGTGCACGGCCGCGGCCCCGGTGACCCGATGAGCGGCGAAGACCTGGCCCGCGCCCAGGCGATCCTGAGCGACCTCTGCTTCGCCCCGTCCGCCCGCCACCCGGAGGACCGGATCCGCGACCACCTCGAACTCGACCCGATCGAGATCGCCGAGCTGGAGCTGCAGCTGCGCAGCAGGCACCACGTCCACCTCGACCTGTGGGAGGTCTACGACCACACCCTCGCCGAGCTCGCCGCCCGGCTGGCCAGGTGCACCGCACCACCGACCGGTCCCGCGCCGGAGGCCGACCGCTGAACCGCCACCCGATCAGACCAAGCACCTGACGGTGCGCGACGAATCCCGGGCCGGTTCCTTGGGCCGGGCGGGTGAGGCGTTCCCTCTCGATCGAGTGCACCTACCGGCGCGATCTTGGCCCGCTGATCGAAACCTGGTTGCCTGCTCCACCGGGACCACTCCCCTGGGCCGGACGGCGCATCCGACGGCCCCAGCCGACCACCGCCGCCCCGGCGGAGTAAGGACAGGTGCGCACGTGCAACCGTTCCAGCTGCCCGAGTTCTACGTGGCTCACCCGGCGAGGCTGAACCCGCACCTGGAGCGCGCCCGCCGCCACACCAAGGAATGGGCCTACCAGCAGGACATGATCGACGTCCCGCAGCAGGGCATCCCGATCTGGGACGAGCAGGACTTCGACGCGCACGACTACGCGCTGCTGTGCGCCTACACCCACCCCGACGCGCCCGGACCCGAGCTGGACCTGGTGACCGACTGGTACGTGTGGGTCTTCTACTTCGACGACCACTTCCTGGAGCTCTACAAACGCACCCACGACATGGCCGCCGCCCAGGAGCACCTGGACCGGCTCGCGCTGTTCATGCCGATCGAAGGTCCCATCACCGAGACCCCGCGCAACCCGGTCGAGGGCGGCCTGGCCGACCTGTGGAACCGGACCGTGCCCGCCCGGTCGGCGGATTGGCGGCGCCGGTTCGTGGAGAGCACCCGCAACCTGCTCGACGAATCGCTGTGGGAACTGCACAACATCAACCGCGGCCGGCTGTCCAACCCCATCGAGTACGTCGAGATGCGGCGCAAGGTCGGTGGCGCCCCCTGGTCGGCGAACCTGGTGGAGCACGCGGTGAACGCCGAGGTGCCCGCGGAGATCGCCGCGACCCGGCCGATGGAGGTGCTGCGCGACACGTTCTCCGACGCGGTGCACCTGCGCAACGACCTGTTCTCCTACGAGCGGGAAGTGCTCGACGAGGGCGAGCTGTCCAACGGGGTGCTCGTGTTCGAGCGGTTCCTCGACTGCTCCACCCAGGACGCCGCCGATGCGGTGAACGACCTGCTGACCTCGCGGCTGCACCAGTTCGAGCACACCGCGCTCACCGAGGTGCCCGCCCTGTTCGAGGAGCACCAGGTCGATCCGGCCGCGCGCGCCGGGGTGTTCGCCTACGTGAAGGGCCTGCAGGACTGGCAGTCCGGCGGGCACGAGTGGCACCTGCGCTCCAGCCGCTACATGAACGGCGAGACCCGCGACGACCCGATCCCGGCGAACGGGCTGTCCGGGCCGACGGGGCTCGGCACCTCCGCCGCGCACATCGCCACCTCGCTGCTGCGCACCGCACCGCAGCGCGCCCGGTCATTCCGGCACCAGCCGTACCAGCCGGTGGGCCCGGTCCCCCGCCAGGCGATGGACATGCCGTTCACCGCGAAGTCCAGCCCGCACCTGGACCACGCCCGCGAGCACACCGTGGAGTGGGCGCACCGGATGGGCCTGCTGGAGGGTTCGGTGTGGACCGAGCAGCTGATCCGGGACTTCGACCTGGCCCTGTGCGCCTCCGGCATCCACCCGGACGCCAGCGCCGAGCAGCTGGAGCTCAGCACCGACTGGCTGGCGTGGGGCACCTACGGCGACGACTTCTACCCGGTGGTGTTCGGCCGGACCGGCGACTACGCCTCGGCGAAGGCGTGCACCGAGCGGCTGCCGCTGTTCATGCCGGTCGAGGACGAGCCGGTGCCGGAGCCGGCGAACGCGCTGGAGGTGTCGCTGCTCGACCTGTGGCGGCGCACCACCGCGCCGATGGGCACCGACGCGCGCCGCACCTTCCGCCGCACCATCGTGGTGATGATCGACAGCTGGCTGTGGGAGCTGGGCAACCAGCTGCAGAACCGGATCCCCGACCCGGTGGACTACATCGAGATGCGGCGCCGCACGTTCGGCTCGGACCTGACGATGAGCCTGTGCCGGCTCTCGCACGGGAACGTGGTGCCGCCGGGGATCTACCGGACGCGGACGCTGCGGTCCATCGAGAACGCGGCGGCGGACTACGCGTGCCTGCTCAACGATGTGTTCTCGTACCAGAAGGAGATCGAGTACGAGGGCGAGCTGCACAACTGCATCCTGGTGGTGCAGAACTTCCTGGACTGCGACAAGGACCGCGCGGTGCGGGTCGTGGTCGACCTGATGAACGCGCGGATGAGCCAGTTCCAGCACGTCGTGGCCGAGGAGCTGCCCGCGCTGTTCGAGCAGTTCGACCTGGACGACGCGGCCCGCGAAGTGCTGCTCGGCTACGTGGAGGAGCTGCGGAACTGGCTGTCCGGAATCCTGGTGTGGCACGACGGCTGCTACCGCTACCAGGAGTCGGCGCTGCGCAGGCAGCCCGCCGCGGCGCCGGTCGTGGCGGCCGCGGTGCTGGGCGGTCCGACCGGGATCGGCACCTCGGCGGCCCGCATCGCGGAGACGCTCCGCGCTGGGGTGAGCTGATCGCTTCGCGTAGTTCTCGGGTGGCGGAACCTCAGCGGTTCCCCCGCTGCGGGATCGATGTCACCGGTGGCTCCGCCACAGGAGAAATCGCTGTCCTCGCGAGGGAACCGCTGAGAACCCGCGGCTGGTCACCTTGCTCTGGTGGTCGCTGCTCAGCGGCTGCGCCGCTGACAAGACACTGCAGGACCTGCGGCCTGGTTTCGACGACTGCGGTTCGGAGCGGCCCGTTCGGCCTCGGGGGCGGGCGGGCCGCTCCGTCCGTCAGGTGCCGGTGGTGATGGGTTGCGGGGTTTCCTCGTCATCTGTGCTGCGCCGGAACGGGGCCGCGAGGGTCGGCAGGACGTGGTGCCGGTTGCGGATCAGCGCGGCGATGGCGAGCACCGCGTACACCGCGCACAGCACGTAGCGCGCCGTCTGACCGGGCAGCGCGAACTGGGCGGCGAACAGTCCCAGCAGCGTCCACGCGGCCCAGCGGGGGAACCGCAGCGCCAGCAGCGCGGCCACGCCCAGCAGCGTCTGGGTGGCGGTGAGCAGGAACTCCTCGACCTGCCGGGCGTCCAGGTGCAGCGCCGTTCCCCCGCCACCGGCGAGGTAGGCCAACGGGAGGCTGCCGACGAGCAGCGTCCACTGGTTCACCTTGCTGGAGATGAGGGTGCCGATCGCGTCGTCGCCCTTGCCGCGGACCGCGAACAGGATCGCCACGATGAACTCCGGCGCCTCCGAGGCCAGCGGCGCCAGCCACTGCACCAGCAGGAACCGGTCGATGCCGAGCTCCGTGCCCGCGGCGATCAGGTTGTGCGCGAACGGTTCCGCGCAGGCGAGGATGACCGCGGCGGCGAAGACGAACAGCAGCACCACCAGCGTGCGGCGCGGCCGCTTCGGCAGCCGCCCGATAGTGGCGGCCGGGCCGACCAGGTCCGGCTCCTCGGCTTCCGCGCGGGAGACCTTCCACAGGTAGAACGCGAAGAACCCGAGCAGCGCGAAGCCCAGCAGCAGCGAGATCTGCCCGGTGGCGGGCACGACGAACGCGACGACCGAGGCGATGGCCAGGAACCCGAGTTCCACCCGGTACGGCGAGTCCAGGGTCAGCTCGCGCACCGTGGCGCCGGTCCGCCTCTTCGCGACGACGAGCCCGATCAGCACCACCGAGGACCAGCCGAGACCGAGCAGCAACCGGTTCGAGCCGGTCATGTTCGCGGCCGCGTAGGCGACGTACTCGGGGTTCGACCCGGCGGTGTAGGCGAAATACAGGTCGACGGCGTACTCGGGAAGCACGGCGATCACGGCGAGGATCGCGATCGCCAGGCCACCGGAGATGTCGACCTGCGCGGCCTCGGCGGCCCAGGCGAGCACGAACGAGGCGGCGACGACGGCCATGCCGAACAGCAGCAGCCCGAGCAGCGGCGCCGGAGTCGCTCCGGTGGCGCGCACGACGAGCGCGGGCGCGGTGAGCGCGACGCACAGCCCGATCGGGCGCAGCAGCTTGACGAACACGGGGAGGGTTCCTTCCTGGGCGGTGGCGCCTCGCCGTGACGTCCAGGGGGTCTCGGCCAAGCGGTGCGACGGCTGGCCGAAGGTCTCGCCCACCCGGCCTGGACCGGGCGCCGCCGCCGGAGAACGCGGGGTTCTCAGCATGTCGACGGCGGGCTTGCGGGCTACTCCCCTTCGGAACGAACACGAGGCTGTCACCTGCGGCGATGTCGCCACAACCGATGATCGGAACGCCCCCGCGGCGAGATTTCCACCGCCCCGCACCGGATTCGCGCCGTCGGTGCGCCGAAACCCGCCGCGCGGCGCACCGCAGGACCGGGCGTGCCCAGCGGCGGCAGGCGGGTGGCACCCCACCGGGAGCGCCGGGCGGCCACGCCTGGGCGCCTCCGATGCGCGGTCGGTGGCGTGACCACGCTCACGCCGGGCCGTGCGGCGCACCGCACGGCGACCGGTGATCGGCGAATGGCGTAGTTTCACTCCCAGGAGACGGGATTCCCGGTGAGGGATTTCCCGACGCCCACCCCCGCCCGTTCCGCCCCCAGGGAGTAGCCATGTGCCGTTTGCTCGGTGTCGTCGCCCGCGAGCCCGCGGCGCTCGGCGACCTGCTGGCGGAGGAAATCCCTGAATTCCTGGCCTTGTCGCGGGAACACGCGGACGGCTGGGGAATCGCGTCCTGGGCGGGCGACGAGGCGGCGGTGGTGCGCGACGTCGCGGCCGCCCACGACTCGGCCCGGTTCGCGGCGGCGACGCGCACCGAACTGGATTCGGGACTGCTGCACATCCGGCTCGCCAGCTCGGGCTCCCCGGTGGCGCCGCAGAACACGCACCCGTTCGTCGGGCCGGGAATCGCCTTCGCGCACAACGGTTTCTTCGCTCCGAGGGACGCGCTGGACGCGGTGATCCCGGCGGAGCTGCTGGCCACCGCGGCGGGGAACACCGATTCGGAGCGCTACTTCCTGCTGCTGCGCGCGCTGCTGCGCGAGCACGACCCGGCGACGGCGATCTCGCTGGCGGCCGCGCGGATCCGGGCTCGTGCCACCGAATTCGCGAGCCTGAACTGCCTGCTGCTGACCGAGGAAGCGCTGTACGCGTACTCCGAGGAGGACCCGCGGTCGGAGGTGAGCAAGCGCCGCGGCCCGGACTTCTTCCGGCTGCGCTACCACGCGACCGCGGACCGGGTCGTGGTCGGCTCCAGCGGGCTGCCGACCGCGGAAGCGGAGTGGTCGTTGCTGCCCTACCGCCAGGTCCTGGAGATCCACCGGAGCGACCTGCGGGTGACGATCCACCCCGCGGACCCGGCCGCCACCGCGGCCTGATCCGCCCGGTTCGCCCGGGTTCCGGACGCCGGGCCTCCCGCGCCCGGATCATCCCTTCCCACGATGTGGTACGCGCTGGACCACCGCGGCCAGCGCGTTCCGCGCGCCGATTTCGGGGCGCCAAGCGGCTTTTGCGGCTCTCCGCCCGCTCGGGTACAAACGATCACGCACTCGATCAGGAAGTGCTCGCCCGCGGGCATCGCCGCCGCGGGCCGATTCCCCGTGACGCGCCCCGCCCTCCGGGTGCCCGCGCGCGTCCACCGCTGACCCCCGGGAAGCCGAGAAACACCATGAACAGCCCAGCACCACCCGCCGACACCACGTCCACATCGGACGGTTCGGCGAACACTCCCCGCCTGCGCAAGGAACTCGGCTTCTGGAGCCTGACCGCGATCGGGTTCAGCGGCATCATGGGCTCCGGCTGGTTGTTCGGCGCCCAGTACGCCGCCCAGGCGGCCGGTCCCGCCTCGCTGCTGTCCTGGCTGGTCGGCGGCGCGGCCTTCACCCTCATCGCGCTGGTGCTCATCGAACTCGGCGCGAGCCGGCCGGTGGCGGGCGGCATCGTGCGGTGGCCGTTCCTGTCCAACGGGCCGCTGACCGCCGGGATCGTCGGCTGGTCGGTGCTGCTGGCCACCAGCAGCGCCACCGCAGCCGAAGCCTCCGCGATCACCCAGTACGCCAGCCACTACCTGCCGTGGCTCTACGAGGACGGCGCGCTGACCGCCCCCGGTCTGGTGCTCTCCGCCGGGCTGCTGGCGCTGGTGATGCTGCTGAACTGGTTCGGCGTCCGGTTGTTCGCGCGGGTCAACTTCGTGCTCACCGCCATCAAGTTCGGCGTTCCGGTGATCACGCTGGCCGCGCTGCTGGCCTCCGGGTTCTCCCAGGGCGGCGATCCGGTCGCCGCGGGCGGCGGGTTCGCGCCGTACGGCTGGACGGCGGCGCTGAGCGCGGTCGCCACGGCCGGGATCATCTACACCATCAACGGTTTCGCACCGACGATCGACCTGGCCGCCGAGGCCCGCGACCCGCGCCGGGACATCCCGCGCGCGGTGCTCACCGCGATCGGCCTGGCGGTGCTGCTGTACCTGGGCCTGCAGGTGGCGTTCCTGTACGCGGTGCCGGAGAGCGCGCTCGCCGGCGGCTGGCACGGCATCGACTTCAGCTCTCCGTTCGGCGAGCTCGCGCTGCTGCTGAACCTGGGCTGGCTGGCCGCGCTGCTCTACGCCGATGCCGTGATCTCCCCCGGCGGGGCGCTGCTGGTGGGCATCGCGGGCAACAGCCGCGTCACCTACGCGATGGCGCGCAACGGCGTGCTGCCGAAGCGGGTCACCGAGGTGCACGCCGGGTCCGGGGTGCCGCGCGCGGCGCTGCTGGTGAACTTCACGCTGGCGCTGATCCTGCTCGCCCCGTTCGACGGCTGGCAGGACATCATCGGCGTGGCGGGCAACCTGTTCCTGCTGAACTACTCGGTGGCCGCGGTGTCGGCGGCCGCGTTCCGCCGGGCCCGCCCGGACGCGGTGTCCGGCTGGGTGCCGGGGATGCGCTGGATCACGCCGCTGAGCTTCGTGGTCTCCGCCGAGATCATCTACTGGTCGCAGTGGGAGAAGCTGAGCGTGGTGCTGCCGCTGGCGGTGCTCGCGGTGCCGCTGTTCGCGCTGATCACCAAGTACCGCGGGGTGTTCTTCGCGCAGCTGCGGCAGAGCGCGTGGCTGGTCACGTACCTGGTGGTGCTGTTCGCGATCTCGGCGCTGGGCGGTTTCGGCGGTACCGAGCTGATCCCGGCACCGCTGGACAGCGCGCTGGTCGCCGTCGTCGCGCTGCTGATCTACTTCTGGGGCGCGCGCTCCGGTGAGCGGCACCTGGCGAACTCCGCCGTCGACACCGACGAGCAGGAGACCACCGACTGATCGGCCGCGGCGGGACACCGCCGCGCACCGGAACGGCCCGCGGCGCACCACGCACCGCGGGCCGTTCCGCGTTCAGCCCTCCAGGGTGAGGCGGATGCGCTGCTCCAGGCTGCGCTGCAGGTGCGCCCGCATCGCGGCGCGGGCGTCGTCCGGAGACCGGTCGCGCAGCGCGCGCAGGATCCGCTCGTGCTCGGTGTTGAGCGTGTCGAAGTCGCCGTAGGCGCGCGGCGGCCCGCTGTCGTAGATCCGCAGCTGGGCGGTGAGCTTGACCAGCAGCCCGGTGATGGTGGCGTTGTGCCCGGCCTCCCACAACGCCTCGTGGAACCGGAAGTTCCCGGCGCGCACCTCGTCGTCCGCGGCGGAGCCGCAGCACTGCCGGTGGTGGTGTTCCAAGCGGGCGATGTCCAGGTCGGTGTGGCGCAGCGCGGCGGTGGCGGCGGCCTCGGATTCGAGGGCGAGCCGCGCTTCGTAGATCTCCACCACGTCTTCCGGGCGCCCGGCCCGAACTCGGTAGCCGCGTACCGCGCGTTCCAGCAGGCCGTCGTGTTCGAGCAGCGCGAGCGCTTCGCGGATCGGGGTGCGGGAGGCGCCGTACTCCGCGCTGAGCGCGGTCTCCATCAGCACCGCACCGGCGGGGAACGCGCCGTCGAGCACGTCCTGCCGGAGCCGCCAGTACTGCCGCGCCGCCTGGTCGAAACCCTCCTCGGTCCCGTCCGGCTTCTTCCGGTTCGCGCTCGCGGCCATTCGACTTCCTTCGTCCCGCACGTCCATCCGATCCCGCTCAGCCTATGCCACCCGTGTGTATGCTCGCGTATACGTACGTCGACGGAAAGAGGGATCTCGTGCCGGACCGCGGGGAAGTGCTGGTCGGGGCGCAGCAGCTCGCCGCGGAGCTCGCCGCGCGCCCCGATGAGCTGTTCGTCGCCGACGTGACCGTCGCGATGGCGAGCCCGCGCCACGACGGCGACTACCGCGCCGAGTCCGGCCGGGCGGGCTGGGAATGGGCTCGCATCCCGGGTTCCGCGCACCTCGACCTGCGCACCCGGTTCGCCGACCCGGCCGCCGGATTCCACTTCGGACGGACGAGCCCGGCGGAGGTCCGGGCGGAACTCGCGCGGTGCGGCGTCGGCCCCGGCACGTCGGTGGTGCTGCACGACGACGGGCGGATGCAGTGGGCGGCCCGCGCCTGGTGGATGCTGCGCGGCGCCGGGGTGCGCGCCCGGGTCCTCGACGGCGGACTGCCGGCCTGGCTGCGGCTTCCCGGCGCGCCCGTCGAGCGGGGCGCGCCGGTGCGCGAGCACGCAGCCGCCCCCGCGGAACCCGACGCGGAACCCGACGCGGAGCCGGTACCGGAAGCGTGGGCGGACCGGGACGAGGTGCTGGCCATCAGCACCGGCGCGCGGCCGGGCACGTTGCTCTGCGCACTGTCCCCCGAGCACTTCGCGGGCACCGTCCCCACCCGCTACCGCCGTCGCGGGCACATTCCGAACAGCCGGAACCTGCCCGCGGCCGGGTTCCTCGACGCCGACGGCACCGTCGCCGCCCCCGCGCGGCTGGCCGAACGACTGGGTCCCGCGCTCGCCGGCGCCGCCGAGCCGATCGTCGTGTACTGCGGCGGCGGCGTCTCCGCGTGCCTGAGCGCGCTGGCGTTGACCCTCGACGGGTACGACTCGGTGCGGGTCTACGACGGGTCGCTGGAGGAGTGGACGGCCGACCCGTCGCTGCCGGTGACGAGGTCCGGCACGTGAGCGCGCCCGCGCGGCGATGTCCGGGCCACCGCCCGCACCCGGCCACCGCCCCGCACCCAGCCACCACCTCGACGAGGACCGAACCCATGACCCACCCCTTCCCGGACGCCACCGCGGCCGCCGACACCTTGGCGTTGCTGCGCGAACGCACCCCGCTGGTGCAGTCGCTGACGAACCTGGTGTCGGCGAACCTGCTCACCAACGTGCTGCTCGCCGCGGGCGCCACCAACGCCGTCATCGACAACCCGCACGAGGCGGGCGGGTTCGCCCGGGTCGCCGACGCGGTCCTGATCAACCTGGGCACCCCGCACGACGAGCAGGCCGCCGCGTTCACCGCCGCCGCCGAGTCCGCGCGCGCCGCCGGTCACCCGTGGGTGCTGGACCCGGTGGGCGTCGGCGGGCTCCCGTGGCGCACCGAGCTCGCGGGCGGCCTGCTGGCCCACCACCCGACCGCGATCCGCGGCAACGCCTCCGAGATCACCGCGCTGGCCGGGACGGCCGCTTCCGGGCGCGGGGTGGACAGCGCCTCCGACGCGGCCGAGTCGGTGCCCGCCGCGCGTGCGCTGCTGGCGAGCACCGACGTGGTGTCGGCCTCCGGGCCCGTCGACCACATCACCGGGCGCACCGCGACCGGCGAGATCACCACCGTCCGGGTGCACGGCGGCAGCGCGCTGCTGCCGAAGGTCACCGCCACCGGATGCTCCCTCGGCGCTCTCAGCGCCGCCTACCTCGCCGTGGCCCCCGACCCGCTCACCGCGCTGGTCGCCGCGCACGCGCACTTCGCGGTCGCCGCCGAACGCGCCGAACCGCGCAGCGGCGGACCGGGCACGTTCGTGCCCGCGTTCCTCGACGCGCTCGCCGCGGTGGAACCCGCGGACCTGCGCGCCGGTGCGCGCATCGACCTCGCGCCGACCGGGCGGCGATGACCGTGGGCATCCGGACGCTGTGGTACCTCACCCCCGCCGACGGGCGGTACCCGTGGAGCCCGGGCGGGCTGCACCCGTTCGACGCGGACCGCTACGCGGAACTGGCTCGCACCATCGACCGCGGCGGGTTCCACGGGGCGCTGGTGGCGACCTGGCCGAACGACCCGTTCGTCTCGGCCGGTTTCGCCGCCGCGCAGACCCGGCGGATGAAGTTCCTCGTCGCCGTCTACGCCCGGATGATCCCGGCGCGGCTGCTGGCCGAGAAGGCGCTCGCCTTCGACGCGTTCAGCGGTGGCCGGTTGCTGATCAACGCGGTGAACGGGCGGGACAACATCCTCGCCCGCTACGACCTGGACACCGAGCACGACGAACGCTACGAGCTCGGCCGGGACTACTGGAAGCGGTTCCGGGAGCTCTACGCCGAAGGTGCCGACTCGAACTTCCCGAACACGCCGCTGCGCCTGGAACCCACCCGGCCGGACGGGGTGCCGATCTGGGGCGCGGGTGATTCGGCCGCGGGGCTGGAGAACTCGGGGCACGTGCTCGACACGTACCTGACGATGATGCGCGATCCCGGTTTCCTGCGGGAGAAGTTCGACGCGGCCCGCGCCTCCGCCGCCGCGCAGCGCCGCGACCTGACCGGATTCGGGGCGCTGGCCGGCGTCATCACCCGCCGCACCGGGGCGGAGGCGCTGGAGCGGTTCCGCTCCCTGTTCGAGGAGACCGGCGTCGAGCGGATCACCGAGGTGCTGGACGGGGCCGTGCGCAGGCGCACCCACGGCAGGCAGGACCTCGCCACGTTCACCGCCCGCGACGCGCAGCGGCAGGGCTGGGTGGATTCGCTGCTGGCGGGGCGGATCCCGGAACCGGCGGACCTGGTCATCGGGGACGGGTTGTACGCGGGCATCACCGCCTGGTCGCCGCTGGACATCTTCGCGACCGGTTCGTCGGCGGTGTACTTCGTCGGGACCCCGGACCGGATCGCGGGGGTCGTCTCGGACGTGCGGGAACGCACCGGGCTCACCGACCTGATCCTCGCAGGGTGGCCGCTGGCCGCGGAGGCGGAGGTCGTCGCCGAGCACCTGGTGCCGCGGTTCGCCGAACTCTGACGCCGCAGCGGGACCCACCACCTGCGGTGTCCCGCATCGTGGCCACCCCGGTGCGATCTTGGCGCGACGGGGCGCGGCGAACGTAGAGTTCTCGGTGCGGTCAGCGAGAATCCCGGCTCCGCCCGGCTCGCCACCGCCCGGCGAGGGAGGAACCGATGCGGGACACCGTGCGCGGCCCCGGCTTCCGGGGCGCCCGCCGACGGCACGTGGACCTGCTGCGCGTCGCCAGCGCGGCCTGTCGCTGAACACGCCGCTCGCGTCCCGTCCGCGCCGTTCCCTCCGCAGGAGGTCCGTCCCCGCATGTCCGCACATCCCGAGCACCCGCTGCACCTGGCCGTCGCGCTCGACGGCGCCGGGTGGCATCCCACCGCGTGGCGCGACCCGCAGGCCACGCCGCAAGCGCTGTTCACCCCCGGCTACTGGACCGCGCTGGTCCGGGCCGCCGAACGGGGCCTGTTCGACTTCGCCACGATCGAAGACGCGCTGGGCCTGCAGTCCGACGACCACCTCAGCACCACCGACCGCCGCACCGACCGGGTGCGCGGGCGGCTCGACGCGGAGCTGATCGCGGCGTTCGTGGCACCGCTGACCAGCCGCATCGGCCTGGTTCCGACGATCACCACGACGCACACCGAGCCGTTCCACCTCGCCTCGGCGCTCGCCACGCTCGACCACGACAGCCTCGGCCGCGCCGGGTGGCGGGTGCAGACCTCGGTGCGCTCCGACGAGGCCGCCCACTTCGGTCGCCGCGCCCTGCCGGAGATCCGCCGCGACGCCCTCGGCACCCCGGAGGTCGACGCCGCGGTGGCCGACCTGTTCGAGGAGGCCGGGGACGCCGTCGAAGTGGTCCGCCGGTTGTGGGACAGCTGGGAGGACGGCACCGAGATCCGCGACGCCGCCACCGGCCGGTTCCTGGACCGGGACAAGCTGCACCACGTCGACTTCACCGGCCGGTTCTTCTCGGTGCGCGGGCCGGGGATCGTGCCGCGCCCGCCGCAGGGCCAGCCGCTGGTGGTGGTGCTGGCGCACGGCCGGACCGCCTACGAGCTGGCGGCGCGCTCGGCGGACGTGGTCCTCGTGACGCCGCAGCGGGCGAGCGACGTGCCGCGGATCGTCGCCGAGGTGCGGGCCGCCGAGCAGGCCGTGGGCCGCACCGGCGCCCCGCTGCGCGTCCTCGCCGAGCTGGTGGTCGCGGTGGACGCGGACCCCGCCGCCGCCCGGGAACGGGTGGGGCGGCTCGACGGGCTCGCCGGTGCCCCGCTGCGCTCCGACGCGGCGATCGTCACCGGCTCCCCCGGCGAGCTGGCCGACGTGCTGCTGGAGTGGCGGGCGGCGTCGCCGGAGCTCGACGGGTTCCGGCTGCGGCCCGCGGTGCTGCCCACCGACCTGGACGCGCTGGCCGACGAGCTGGTGCCCGAACTCCAGCGGCGCGGGGTGTTCCGCGGCGAGTACGACTCGGTCAGCCTGCGCGAGCGCTTCGGCTTGGCCCGACCGGCCAGCAGGTACGCGAGCACCCCGGAGGTGGCCCGATGAGCGCGGCCAAGCAGGTGATCCTCGGCGCCTACTTCCCCGGCGTCAACCACGACACCGTGTGGAGCGACCCGGCCTCGGGCAGCCACATCGACTTCGCGTCCTTCGAGCACTGGGCGCGCACCGCCGAGCGCGGCAAGCTGGACCTGCTGTTCCTGGCCGAGGGACTGCGGCTGCGCACTCGCGGCGAGGCGATCTTCGACCAGGACGTGGTGGGGCGGCCGGACACGTTCACCGTGCTGGCCTCGCTGGCGGCGATCACCGAGCACGTGGGGCTGGCCGGGACGATCAACTCGACGTTCAACGAGCCGTACGAGCTGGCCCGCAAGTTCGCCACCCTCGACCTGCTCTCCGGCGGGCGGGCGGCGTGGAACGTGGTGACCAGCTCCGACGCGCCCACCGGGGAGAACTTCCGGCGTGGCGGGTTCCTGCACCCCTCGCAGCGCTACGAGCGGGCCGGCGAGACGCTGGCGGCGACGCGGCGGTTGTGGGACTCGTGGGGCTCGGACGCGGTGGTGGCCGACCAGGACAGCGGCCGGTTCCTGCGCGACGAGCACGTCGGCGACTTCTCGTTCCGCGGCGAGCAGTTCGACATCGCCGGGCGGTTCTCCACGCCGCGCTCCCCGCAAGGGCACCCGGTGGTGCTGCAGGCCGGGGAGTCCCCGGCGGGGCGGGACTTCGCGGCGGCGAACTCGGATGCGATCTTCTCCCGGTACCAGCGGTTCGACGAGGCGCGCGCGTTCTACACCGACGTGAAGGCGCGGGTGCGCAAGGCGGGCCGGGACCCGGACGAGGTGAAGATCCTGCCGTCGGCGGCGATCATCCTCGGCGACACCGAGGCCGACGCCCGCGACCGGCACGCCGACATCCGCAGCCGCCAGGTGGATCCGTTCACGTCGATCGTGCTGGCCGAGATGGTGTGGAACCGGGATCTGTCCGATGTGGACCCGGACGGCCCGGTGCCGGACCTGGAACCCACGCCGGACGCCCCCAAGTGGATCAAGGGCCGAGCGCCGCTGACCCAGGACGCGCACGCCACCGCCGAAGCCTGGCGGGAACTGGGCCGCCGGGAAGGCCTCACGCTGCGCCAGGTGGTGACGAAGGTGTTCGACCGCAACGTCTTCGTCGGCACCCCGGCCTCGGTGGCCGCCGAGATCGACCGCTACGTGCGGGAGGAGGCCGTGGACGGGTTCATCCTCGGATCGCACGTCAGCCCGTCCGGCCTCGACGAGGTGGTGGACCGGGTCGTCCCGCTGCTGCAGGACCGCGGGGTGTTCCGCACCGAGTACACCGGCACGACGTTGCGGGACAACCTCGGGTTGGCACCGGCGTCCCGCTTCGGCGAACCCCGCGCCGCGGGCTGACCGGCCGAGGGGGCCCCCCCCCCCCCGGGGGGGGGGGGGGGGGGCGGGGGGGGGGCGGGGGCGCCGCGCGGGGGGGCCCGCCCCCCCCCGCCGCCCCCCGGGC
>NZ_JAIUKB010000059.1:0-23997 GCF_020176785.1 Saccharopolyspora sp. 6V
ACCCCGGCCCCCCGGGGGGGGCACCCCGGGGGGGGGCCCCCGGGCCCCCCCCCCGCCCCCCCCCCCCCGGGGGGCGCCCCCCCCCCCCCCCCCCCCCCCCGGGGGGGGGGGGGGCCGCTTCACGTCGGCGAGCCGGGCGCACGGCGCAGGGACCTCGCCGCCAGCAGGACGACCAGGGCGGCCAGCGGCGCGGTGCAGGCCGCGGCGAAACCCCACCGCGCGTCCAGGTGGTACAGCGGTACCCACAGCACCGGTGCCAGCGCACCACCGAAGAACTGCGCCGCCAGCGCCAGCGACGCCGCCCCGCCCCGGTTCGACGGCGCGCTCGTCGCGGCCAGCTCGTTGACGATGGTGCGGATGCCGGTGACCGCGGCGCCCGCCAGCAGCACCCCCACGACGACCAGCAGCGGGGACGGGCCGAGCGCCGCGGCGAGCAACCCGGCCGCGAGCAGCGCGTTCAGCACCAGCCCCAGCGGGCGCGGCCCGACCCGCTCCGCCCACCGGCCCAGCGGCCCGGCGGCGGCCACTCCCGCCACGCCGAACGCCGCGCTGACCAGACCTCGTTGCACCGGCCCGAAACCGAAGTCGTCGGCGACGCGCAGCACCACCAGCACGGTGAGCCCCACCGCGCCGAGGTAGCTCAGGAAGGACAGCGCCGCCGCCGACCCCAGCCTGCGGTTGACCAGCACCCGCCACGGCACGGCGCCGGTGGCCCGGCGGGCCGCGGCGGCCGCGTCCGGCGGCAGCAGCACCAGCACGATCGCGAGCAGCGCGGGGAAGACGAACGCGAGCCGCCAGTGCCACGCCGCCGCCACCCCGGTGATCAGCGGGCTGAACCCCTGACCGGCGGCCTGCATCCCGGCGAACCACCCCAGCGCGCGCCCGCGCCGCTCCCCCGGCACCAGATCGATGATCGCGGCCACCAGCAGCGGGGTGATGAACGCGTTCGCGGCGCCCTGCACGGCGCGGCCGAGCAGGAACAGCTCCATCGTCGGCGCCGCCGCGCACAACGCGGACACCAGCGCGAACACCAGCAGCGCGGCCCGCACGACCCGCCCGCGGCCCCAGCGCTCCGCCAGGGTCCCCGACACCAGCAGCAGCACCGCGAACGGCACCATGTACGCGGTGACGGCGGCCGCGGCGGCGGTCACCGAGCCGTGCAGCCCGGCCGCGACCTCGTGCACCATCGGGGTGACCATCGTGCTGCCGTAGGGGCCGAGGAACCCGCCCGCGTACAGCGGCCACACCCGAGGTCCGCGCCCCGCCCGGCTCGCCATGGTCGGCACCTCCCAGCGCACCGGCCGGTGCCGTCCGCCGTCCCGCCCCGGTTCAGATCCGGACGAGGTTCTCGACCACCTTGCCGTATCCGGAGTCCTCCTGCACCAACCCCCAGCTCACCATCCAGTCGTAGGTGCGCTGGAACTCCTCCCGCGGGTAGGGGCGCGGTTCCACGAACCGCAGCCGGTCCAGCCGGAAGTCCTCGACGGAGAGCCGTTCGATCTCCGGCGGCACCTCGCCGATGAGGTGGTGCAGGTACGGCCGCGGGTCCTCGCCGAGCTTGCGCACCGCCTTCACCACCGCGCGGTTGATCGCCTCGTAGGTGCTGGTGGGCAGGTCGGGGCTCGCGATCTCCGAACCCGCGTAGTAGGCCTCCGCGAGCAGCCGGTAGCCCTGCTTCTCCGCCACCGAGATCCACGGTTCCATCAGCGCCACCGCCGCGATCTCCCGGTCCCGCAGCGCCTCGAACCGCTGCTGCGGCCCGCCGACGTGCACCACCTTGATCTCCTCGCGCGGCAGGAAGCCCTCCAGCGTCTGCAAGGCGAGGTAGTGCGAGCCGTGGTGGAAGTTCACGCCGACCGCCTCGCCCGCCAGGTCCTGCGGGTGCACCGCGGGCGAATCCGGGTGCACGTACAGGCCTTGGCTGAGCACGGCGGCGCGCTTGCTCACGACCCGGCCACCGACGCTGGTGTCCACGGAACGCCGGATCTGGCCCCACTCGCAGGCGCGGTACAGGGTGGCCTCGCCGCTCTCGAAGTGCGATTTGGTGCTGCCGAACGCGCTCAGCAGCTGGTGGTCCTCCAGGAAGCCGACCCCGGCGCCCGCGTAGCCCTTGGGGACGAACTCGACCTCCAGCCCCTCCTCGGCGTAGTAGCCCTCGTCGGCGGCGACCAGCTGCGGCAGCGAGAACACCAGCGACAGCAGTTCCATGGTGACTTTGTCATGCGCCATGTCGGATTCCCTCTCGTTCCTTCGGTCCTGGTGGTGCGGGGTCAGGCCCCGGCGGTCAGGTCGGCGACGATCTCGCCGTGCAGCGCGAACAGGTCCGGGTCCTCCGGGGACCGGGGGCGCGCGGCCGGCACCTCGTAGCGCCGCACGACGCGGGCCGGGCGGCCGCCGAGCACGACGATCCGGTCGGCCAGCAGCGCCGCCTCCAACGGGTTGTGCGTGACGAGCAGCCCGGTGCGCGGCCGGGCGGTCCACAGCTCCTGCAGCAGCAGCCGCAGCCGGCGCGCGGTCAGCTCGTCGAGCGCGCTGAACGGCTCGTCCAGCAGCACCACGCCCGGTTCGACGGCGAAGGCCCTGGCCACCGCGACCCGCTGCCGCTGCCCGCCGGAGAGCACCGAGGGGTAGGAGTCGGCGTGCTCGGCCAACCCCACCGCCGCGAGCACCTCGGCGGCCGCGGCGCGGTCCAGCCTGGCGGCGTCCAGGGCGAGTTCCACGTTGCGCCGCACCGGGATCCAGTCCAGCAGCCGCGGTTGCTGGAACACGACGCCGAGCCGCCCGGGCGGCACCGGCACCTCCCCCGCGTCGGCGCGTTCGAGCCCGGCCACGAGGTGCAGCAGCGTGGTCTTGCCGGTCCCGGAGGCCCCGACCACGGCGACGAGCTCGCCTTCGGCGACGTCGAGGGAGAACTCCTCGAAGACCGATTCGACCCGGCCGGTGCGCGCGTCGCGGAACCGCTTGGACACCGCGCGCAGCGAGATCGCGCTCATACCGACACCGCCTTGCGCCAGCGGGTGAGCCGCCGTTCCAGGTTCTGCAGCAGGCCGTACTCCAGCAGCGCCATCACCGCGCCGAACAGCAGCGTCCAGCTCAGGACCCCGGCGACGCTCTGCGCCGCGAACTCGTTGTTGAGCTGGTACCCGACTCCGCTGGAGAGCCCGAAGATCTCCACCAGCACGATCACCTTCCAGGACAGCGACAGCCCGAGCCGCGCCCCGGAGAACAGCGCCGGTTGCAACGCGGGCAGCCACAGGTACCGCAGCCGGCGCCACGGCGAGAAGCGGTACACGTGCGTCATCTCCAGCAGCTCGCCGGGCAGCGCGCGGATGCCCTGGTAGACGTTCAAGGTCAGCGCGGGCGCGGCGGAGAGCGCGACGGCGAGCACCGGGTTCGCCAGCCCCACCCCGAACCAGATGACGCACAGCAGCGCCCACACCAGTCCGGGGACGGTCAGCCCGAGCAGCACGGCGGGTTCGAAGAAGCGGCGGACGACCGGGTGGCGCCCCATGGCGATCCCGACGACCAGGGCGGCGGCGAAGGCGAGCGCGAAGCCGAGGCACACCCGGGCCAGCGTCACGCCCAGCTCGCCGAGGACGTCGCCGCCGACGACGATCTCGCCGAAGCGGTCGGCGATCTCGCCGAGCCCGGGTACGAGGACGCTGTCCGCGAGCACCGCCATCAGCTGCCAGCCCGCGCCGAGCAGCAGCGCGAACGCGGCGGGCGGCCAGCCGGCGGCGGCGATGCGGCGCCAGGCGCCGGGGCCCGCCGGTGGCGCGGTCGCCGGCGGGGCGGCCGGGTCGGTGCGCTCGGGCGCGGTCGTGGTCGTCATGCCGGCCCCACCACCCGGAACGGTTCCGCGGCGAGCGCGGCGCTGATCAGTCCTGTTCGGACGGCGACGTCGATCTGCTTGCGCAGCCCGGCGAACACCGACTCGTCCCAGACCACGGGATAGACGTCGGCGAGCCGCTGTGGCAGCAGTTCGACGGCGCGGCGCTCGCCGGCGGGGATGCCGTAGTACTCGTGCAGCTCGGCGAGCACCGCAGGGTTCTCGGCGATCACCTGGTGCGCGGCGAGCCGCAACCGGGCGATCCCCGCGGCCTGCGCGGGGTGCGCGTCGATCCATTCGTTCGTGGCACCCTGCCCGTTGAGCAGCAGGCGCCCGCCGTCGCCGGTGCCCTCGCTCCACAGCTGCTGCACCGACACGAGCTCGCGGGCACCGCGGCCGACGAGCAGGGTGGCGTTCGGCTCGATGGTGAGGATGGCCTCCACGTCACCGCGCTCGAACAGCGCCAGCCCGGCCAGCACCGCGCCCTGGTGCACGTCGTAGTCGGCTTCGAAGTCGATGTCGTTGACCGCGGCCGCCAGCTGCGCCGAGCGGTAGGCGTCGCTGTTGTTCGGCGGTGTCGCGATGGGTTTCCCGCGCAGGTCCCGCACCGTGCGGTACGGGCTGTTCTCGGGGACCAGCCAGTGCACGTGGTTGTGCAGGCTGGTGCTGAACAGGCTCACCGCCGCGCGCGCCTCGGCGGCGACGACGGCCCCGATCGGGCCCATGCTGGCCACGTCGAGGGCGCCGGAGAGCAGCTTGTTCTGCACGTCGCCGGGCCCGGTGCCCGCGACGTGCTCCAGATCCAGGTCGCCGACGAGCCCGTACCGCTCGGCGATGGGCCGGATCACCGCGCCCGCGGTGCCCTTCTGGGTGTCCTCCACCTTCGCGGCCCCGGGCGATCCGGTGCCGCAGCCGGACAGCACCCCGGCTCCCGCGAGGCCCAGCGCCGCCGCCAGCCCGCCGCGCAGCACGGCGCGGCGCCCGAGCGGGCCGCGGGGAACTGGTGGGACACCACCGGTCCAGGTGTTCATGACGACGCTCCAGGAGCAGCGAAGGGGAAAGGGCAGAGGCGTGCGGCCCGGGACGCGCCGCACGGGCGCGCCCCGCGGAAGGCCGGGGTTCAGCGGGGACAGAGCCCGCCGTTGAGCGAGCACCAGTCGAGGTACCTGCGCCGGGTGAGGCCGGCGGGCGGGTTCACCGCAACCCCAGCAGGGTGCGGTAGCCGTGCGCGCCGGAGGTCAGGCGCCAGGAGCGCATCCACGCGTAGCTCTCGGTGAACCGGCGTTCGGTGACCGGCGTGGCGCGGGTGTAGCGGAAGTGCTCGGTGCCGAGCTCGGACTCGTCGAGCTCGCCCGCCACCTCGGCGACCAGGTGGTGCCGGTACCGGGCGGGGTCGGCGTTGATGAGGTCGACCGCGGCGTCAACGACGCCGACGAAGGTCTCGCGCGCCGCGTCGGTCAGTTCGGGGGCGACGACTTCGACGCCCCGGTAGAAGTAGGTGCCGAGCAGGTGGGCACCGCGCTTGCGGGCCAGGCTGAGGTACGGCTCCATCAGCATCACGGCGCGGATCGCGCCGGTTTCGGCGCGGCGCAACCGGACCTCGGGGAAGCCGACGTGCTCGACGACGACGTTCTCCCGCGCCACCGCGCCTTCCAGCAGGTGCAGCGCGGTGTAGTGCGAGCCGGTGAACTCGTTGACGCCGACCGGGATCCCGCTCAGGTCGTGCGGTTCCTGCAACGCCGGGTCGAAGCTCACCAGTGCTTGGGCGACGATCGCGGGCCGCAGGTAGCCGAGCCTGCCCGGCCTGCGGTTGCGCTCCAGCCGGTCGATCCCGCCCCATTCGCACAGGTTGTAGACGTCGGCCTGCGCGTGCTCGAACAGGGATTCCTTGCGGCGCGCCGCCGGGTCCCGCTCGGTGCGGTCCTCGGCGCCGGCCCGTTCGGCGAAGCGCACGTCCAGGCCCGCCTCGGCGAACATGCCGCGTTCCAGGGCGACGATCTCCGGCAGGTCGAACACCGGGTGGTTCGGGGAGATGACCACTCGTGCCTCGGAGCGCTGCGGGCTCACGGTCACCTCCCTGCCGTTCGTGCTGTCGATGAGCAACGTAGGGCGGGGTTCGGCGGCCGGTCAACGGATACTTGCGCGATGCGGCAACACCTCCCACATCACGGAAGTCGGTGGTCGCGGGTTGACCGGGGCGCGGTCCGGTGGCACGCGCGCCCGGGTTCTCAGGTGCCCGCGCCACCCAGCGACAGCGGCAGTCCGTGCAGCTCCTCGGCGGCGGCGCGGACGGCCGCGCCCAACCGGTCGAGCTCCTCGTCGGCCATCCGCGCGGCCGGGCCCTGCACCTCGACGACCAGCCGCCCGCCGTCGCGGTGCCCCGGGACCGGGGCGGCGATCGCGCGCAGCCCGGCGCGGTCCGGGTCGTCGAACACGGCGCACCCGCGGAACCGGGCCGCCATCAGGTCCACCTCGTGCTCCCAGCGCTCCTCCTCGCCGGCACCGGGCAGCAGCTCGTCGAGGACCTCCCGCACCGGGCGGTCGCCGACGGCCAGCAGCGCCCGGCCCATCGCCGAGCGCAGCAGCGCGCGGTGCTCGCCCTGCACGCCCTGGAACCGCAGCGGCTGCGCGGATTGCGCCACCAGCAGCACCAGCACCTGCTCGCCCTGGCGCATGCCGAGGCTCGCGGTCTCCCCGGTGCGGTCCACCAGGTCCCGCAGCACGTCGGCGGCCTCCGGCACCCCGGCGGAGGCCAGCGAACGGCGGGCGAGCCGCAGCAGCAGCGGGCCGGGCAGGAATCGCTCGGTGCCGGAGTCGCGGCACAGCAACCCGCCGGAGCACAGGGTGCGCAGCAACCGGTGCACCGTGCTCATCGTCAGGCCGCTCTCGCGCACCAGCTCGGTCAGCGTCAGGCCCTCGGCGCTGTCCACCACCGCTTCGAGCAGCGCCGAGGCGCGCGCGACGGACTGCACCTCCGAGCCGCGCTCCTTGCCACCGGTCCGCGCGGGGGTCTCACCTGGCTTCGACACGGCGCGAGTATCGGCCACCCCGCGCAGCGGCGGCAACGAGGCACCCGCCGAACCCCGCGTCCCCGCGGACGGGGTGTCCGGGCTCACCTCGGGGCCGTCGCGACCCCGGACCACCGTCCGGCGACGCCGCCCGGGCCGCTGAGCTGCACCGTCCCACCCTGTGCGACGGATCGACGGCTGCTTGACGTCGGCGGGGGTCGTGTCGAGACTTCCGGGCATGCCCACTCGGTCGGCTCTTCCCGGGCGGTTCAGCACGCAGTCATCCGCCGCGCACCGCGGCTGTACCGGCTGATCCGTCCGATCAGGACTCCCGGCACGCGGTACCGCGCGCCCGCTCGATCCCCCGACGCCACAACGGCGTTCGCCATTCAGTCCACTGAGGACTCTTTTTCGCCGCCCGGTCCGAAGCAGCACCGGAGCGCCCCCGGACGCCCGCACCGCACCGCCGCCCGGCGGTCGCGCACCGCCGCGCGCCGCGACACCGCGACACGGCACCGCAGCGGTGCGTCCCGCTGCTCGCGGCACGACCCGCAGGAGGTCTCCTTGGGAAGGAACCAGCACAAGAAGCGCCCCCGGCAGCTGCACCTCGGCTACGCCCACGCCACGGGCAGCGCCCCGGACGAGCTCGACCGGGCCGTGCGCCTCGCCGAGGACGCCGCGTTCGACTTCGTGCTGCTCGACGGCAGGCGCGACACCGGCACCGGCCTCGAACCGTTCACCGCCGCCGCGCACGCGGCCGTGCGCAGCACCCGGATCGGACTGCTGGCCACCGGCGATCCGCTGCGGCACGAACCGTTCAACCTCGCCCGGCTGGTGGCCTCCCTCGACCACATCTCCGGTGGGCGGGCCGGTTGGCTGGTCACCGAGGAACACCCCGGCGGCGAGCGCGCGGGCCCCCTCCCCCGGGCGGACGCGGTGGAGCGCACCCGCGAGTTCGTCGGGCTGGTGCGGGCGCTGTGGGACAGCTGGGACGACGACGCCTTCGTGCGGGACAAGGGATCCGGCGCGTTCGTCGACGCCGACCGCATCCGCGCCGTGGACCACGTCGGCGCGCACTTCCAGGTGCGCGGACCGCTGAACCTGGCCCGCCCGCCGCAAGGGCATCCGGTGCTGGCGCACGCCGCCGACGAGCCCGCCGCCGCCGTCCCGGACGCCGAGCTCGTGCTGCCCGGTGGCGCGACCGACCGCGGCGAGCACGCCGCGGTGCTGCCCGACCTGATCCCCGTCCTCGGCGAGGACGTGGCCGAGGTGCGGGACCTGCACGAGCAACTGCACGCCACCCCCGGCGGAGAACGCGCGCTGGCCAGCGGAGCGGTGCTCATCGGCGATCCCGACACCGTCGCCGGGCGCATCGCGGAGTCCTTCTCCGCCGGGCAGGTGGACGGGTACCTGCTGCACGCTCCCCCGCAACCCGGCCAGCTGCGCCGGTTCACCGAACTGGTGGTGCCGCTGCTGCGCCGCCGCGGCGTGTTCCGCCACGACTACGCGGACCGGAGCCTGCGCTCGCACCTGAACCTCACCCGACCGGCCCGCCGCGACCCGTCCCGGCGGCCCGCACCACCGCGAACGGGGGCCGCATCGTGACGGCACGACGACTGCACCTGGGCCTGATGTTCTGGGCCACCGGCACGCATCCCGCGGGCTGGCGGCACCCCGGGGCGCGCGCCGACGGCGCCTACGACATCGGATTCATCCAGCAGGTCAGCAGGATCGCCGAGGACGCCGCGTTCGACTTCGTGTTCCTCGGCGACCGCCTGGCGACCGACCCGGCGCTGGCGCGCACCAACCCCGCCCAGATGTCCCGGCTGGAACCGTTCACCGCCGGAGCCGCGATCGCCGCCGCCACCAGCAGGATCGGCATCGTGGTGACCGCGAACCCGACCTACCACGACCCGTACTCGGTGGCCCGGCTGACGGCCTCGCTCGACCACCTCAGCCGCGGGCGCGCCTCGTGGAACCTGGTGACCGGAGCGGACGCCGCGGCGGCCGGGAACTTCAGCCGCAGCGAGCACTGGGACACCGACAAGCGCTACGACCGGGCGGGCGAGTTCGTCGACGTGGTGCGGGCGCTGTGGGACAGCGGCGCGCACGGCGCCCCCATCGGCCACCGCGGCGCGCACTTCGACGTGGACGGGCCGCTCGACGTCCCGCGACCACCGCAGGGCCAGGTGGTGCTGCTGCACGCGGGCACCTCGGAGCGCTCCCGGGACCTCGCCGCCCGGGAGGCGGACGTGGTGTTCTCCGGGCACCACGACTTCGAGTCCGCCCGGGAGTACTACGCCGACGTGAAGGCCCGCGCCGCCGCGCACGGCCGGGAACCCGGGCTGCCGCGCATCCTGCCCGGGCTGAGCGTCTACACCGGCGCCACCACGCAGGACGCGGTCGCCGAGCACGACCTGCTCAACTCGTTCCTGCCGCTGGACGAGGAGGAGCAGCTCGCCGGCCCGCTGCACCGCGGCGGCGCCCTCGGGCAGCGGCCCCGCCGCAACCTCACCTCGGTCTCCCGGGAGCTCGGCGTCGACGTGCGCGGCCACGACCCGGACGAGCAGGTGCCCGCCGCCCTCGCCGACGAGCTCGACGAGCAGGGCCGGGTGTTGCTCGACGCGGTGCGCGCGCACACCCACCGGGACCTGTCCGGCGAGCACCGCATCACCTACCGGGACCTGGTGAACGGGCTCGGCACCGGCGCGGGCCGCGCCTCCGTGGTCGGCGATCCGGTGCAGGTGGCCGATTTCGTGCAGCGCTGGTTCGACGGCGGTGCCGCCGACGGGTTCAACATCTTCCCGCCGCACGTCCCCGGTTCGGTGCGCGCCTTCGCCGACCTGGTGGTGCCCGAGCTCCGGCGCCGCGGGCTGCACCGCGACGACTACGCGGGCAGCACGTTCCGCGACCACCTCGGACTGGACGTGCCGCCGGTCCGCGCAGCAGCGGCAGGGAGGACCACCGCGCCATGACCGTTCGAGAAGCACCGGCCGCACCCGCCACCACGGCCGCTCCGTCCGCCGGAAAACGCCCGCGCCGCACCGGGTTCGCGATCCTCGGCGGGCAGGTGCTGCTGGTCGCCGCGGTGCTCGCGGTGGTGCAGCAGGCCGTGGACAGCGGCCGCGTCAAGCGGATCTACCTGGCCTCCCCCACCGAGGTGCTCGCCGCCTACCCGGCGCTGTTCACCGAGCAGAACCTGCTCGGGAACCTGCTGCTGACGCTCGGGGAGGCCGCCGCGGGCGCCTCGCTGGCCCTGGTGTTCGGCGTCGCCACCGGGGTGTGGATGGGCCTGTCCCGCAATGCCGGGACCTTCCTGAACCCGTTCGTGGCCGCGCTGATGGCGGTGCCGAAGGTGACGATCATCCCGCTGCTGACGCTGTACCTCGGCATCGGCGCCGCGCACAAGATCGTGATCGTCTTCCTGTTCTGCTACTTCCTGTTCGTCTACAACACCATCGCGGGCATCAAGCAGGTCTCCGCGGACCACCTCAAGGTCGCCCGCTCGTTCGGGGCGAGCCGCGCGCAGCTGATCCGCAAGGTCGTGCTGCCCTCGGCGACGACCTCCATCGTGGCCGCGATCAAGGTGGAGACCGGGACCGCGCTGGTGGCCGCCCTGTTCGCGGAGATCACCGCGTCCAAGGGCGGGCTGGGCAACCTGCTCAACCGCGCGGTCGGGGTGTACGACACCGCCTCGGTCTTCGCGCTCGTCCTGTTCACCACCGTGCTGTCCGCGCTGATCATCTCCGGCGTGGGCCTGCTGGAGCGCCGCGTCCTGCTGCGCTGGAAGCACTCCTGACCATCCTGGAGCTCACATGAACCGCCGCGAATTCGTCCGGTCGTCGCTGGCCGCGGCAGCCCTGCTGCCCCTCGCGGGCACCGCCGCCTGCGCCGGGACCGGAGGGACCCGGGCCGACGGCGAGACCGCCACCATCACCCTCCAAGCGGGCACCCAGTACACCCAGCAGCCGATCCGCTGGGGCGTGGAACGCGGGCACTTCGCCGCCCAGGGGCTCACCGTCGAGTTCACCGACGTCGAGGACGCCGTGACCGGCGTGGCCACCGGCGAGCTCACCTTCGCCTTCGGCCCGACCACCGAGTACCTGCGCGCCGCCGCGCTCGGCTCCCCGCTGAAGATCGTGTCCTCCGCCTTCCGCAGCAAGGGCCCGTACTTCCTCATCGCCCGCCCCGGCATCACCCGCATCGAAGACCTGCGCGGGCGCACCATCGGCAACTCGAAGGCGGGCAGCAACCTGGACACCACGCTGCGGTACGTGCTGCGCGCCCACGGGATCGACGCGGACCGGGACGTGTCGCTGGTGAACAACGGCATCAACGAGCAGGCCTACGGCACGTTGAGCACCGGCCAGGTGGACGCCACCATCATCCACCAGCCGTTCCCCGCGCTGGGCGAGCTCGAAGGCGAAGCGGTCACGCTGGCGCGGGCCTGGGACTACCTGCCGAACTACCACACCGGGGTGCTCATCTCCGGTGACGACGTCATCCGCGACCACCCCGACGTGCTGCGGCGGGCGCTGCGCGCCTACTTCGCCTCCTACACCGACGCGAAGGAGAACCACGCGACCTACGTGCCGTGGTTGCAGGGGAAGTTGAAGCTGGACCCGGAGGCCGTCGCGCGCGCCATCCGGCAGGAGGACGACGTGTGGGACGACAACCCGGACGTCGATCCCGCCGCGATCCGGCGCAGCCAGGAGATCGAGGTCGAGGTGGGCAACCAGGACCGGATCTACGACGCGGACCGCTACATCGACCTGCGCTTCATCCCGCAGGAGTTCCGCAAGCCCTTCACCTACCCCCGGCCCCGCGCCGGGCGCTGATCGGACGGGAGCCACCATGGCGATCTTCGAAGTGCGGTCGGTGCACAAGTCGTTCGGTGCGAACGAGGTGCTCTCCGGCATCGACCTGGACGTGGCCGCGGGCGAGTTCGTCTGCCTGCTCGGGCCGAGCGGTTGCGGGAAGAGCACCCTGCTGGAGGTGCTCGCCGGGTTGCAGGCGCCGAGCTCCGGCGAGGTGCGCTTCCGCGGCGAACCGCTCACCGGGCCGCGGGAGGGCATCGGGGTGGTGTTCCAGGACGCGTCGCTGTACCCGTGGCGCACGGTGCTGGCGAACGTGGAGCTGGGGCTGGAGATCCGCGGGGTGGGCCGGGGCGAACGCCGCGCCGCCGCCCGCGAGCACCTGGACCTGGTCGGGTTGTCCGGCTACGAGGACGCCTACCCGCACCACCTCTCCGGCGGCATGCGGCAGCGGGCGGGCATAGCGCGGGCGCTCACCGCGGAACCGGAGGTGCTGCTGATGGACGAACCGTTCGGGGCGGTGGACCACCTCACCCGGATCCGGCTCCAGCAGGACCTGCTGCGCATCCGCGCGCGGACCGGCGGGACGGTCGTGTTCGTGACGCACGACGTCGGGGAGGCGGTGTTCCTCGCCGACCGGGTGCTGCTGCTGGCGGCGGGACCGGGACGGGTCGTGCGCACCTTCGACGTCGACCTGCCGCGGCCGCGGGAACGCGGTTCGCTGCCGCTGCTGCAGGAGGAGAGCCGCATCTACCGGGCACTGTCCGAATCGGACGGACGGGCCGAGCCGGTCGGTGGCTGAGCGCCGCGCGGGGTCCGGCGGCGCCGATCCCCGAACCGGCGCCGGTGATCACGACGTTCGGCCGGTGCGGTCCCGGGTCACGCGATCGACCGGGAGTCGTCGTGCGCCGCGTGCGAGCAGCGGATGATCGCATCCAACCGGTCCCGGGTCCGCACGAGCTCGTCGACCTGCCGGTCGATGCGGTCCCGCTCGGCGACGAGGCGGTCCATCATGGCCGGGTCGGCTTCGCCGGTCTCCACGCACGGCAGCAGGCCGAGGATCAGCTTGCTGGACAGCCCGGCGGCGTAGAGCTGCTGGATGAGCCGCACCCGTTCGACCGCGGCCTCCGAGTAGGTGCGCTGCCCGCTGGCGGTGCGCTCGGCTCGCAGCAGGTGCTGTTCCTCGTAGTAGCGCAGCGCCCGCACGCTCACCCCGGTCCTGGCGGCCAGTTCCCCGATCCGCATCGCGCTTCCTCCTCGCCCCGCCGGGCCGCGGTGGTAATCCCGGCCACAATCGGTTTCCTCTGACGTCAACGTCAGGTTTTACCGTAGCGGAAGCACGCACCGCACCGCACCAGTTCCCGAGGAGAGCCCGTGTCCAGCAGCAACACCTCCGACCGCGCGGCGAAAGCGCTGTCCCGCCCGTTCGAGCTGGGCGGCACGACCGTGCCGAACCGCATCGCGATGGCGCCGATGACGCGCGACCTCTCCCCCGGCGGAGTGCCCGGCGCGGACGTCGCCGCCTACTACGCGCGCCGCGCCGCCGCCGGCACCGGGCTGATCATCACCGAGGGCACCTACGTGGACCACCCCTCGGCCGGGCTCAGCGACTCGATCCCGCGCTTCCACGGCGAGGACGCGCTGGCCGGCTGGAAGAACGTCGTCGCCGAGGTGCACCAGGCGGGCGGGAAGATCTTCCCGCAGCTCTGGCACGTCGGGATGGCCCGCCCCGCAGGCGCCCCGCCGTTCCCGGACGCCCCGCCGATGGGCCCGTCCGGGCTCGACCTCAAGGGCGAGGAAGCCGGGCACGCGATGACCCGGACCGACCTGGACGCGGTCGTCGAGGCGTTCGCCCAGGCCGCCGCGGACGCCGAACGCGTCGGGTTCGACGGCGTGGAGCTGCACGGCGCGCACGGCTACCTCATCGACCAGTTCCTGTGGGAGCGCACCAACCGCCGCACCGACGCCTACGGCGGCGACCCGGTGTCCCGGACCCGCTTCGCCACCGAGGTCGTGGCCGCCGTGCGCCGGTCGGTCTCCGCCGACTTCCCCGTCGTGTTCCGCACCTCGCAGTGGAAGATGTACGACTACCAGGCGCAGCTGGCCACCACGCCGCACGAGCTGGAGGCCGTGCTCGCGCCGCTCGCGGAGGCCGGGGTGGACGCCTTCCACGCCTCCACGCGGCGGTACTGGCGGCCGGAGTTCGAGGGCTCCGACCTGAACCTCGCCGGGTGGACCAAGAAGCTCACCGGCAAGCCGTCCATCACGGTCGGGTCGGTGGGGCTGAACCAGGAGTTCACCGGGGCGTTCAGCGGCCAGACCTCCGAGATCACCGACATCGATGAACTGGTGGAACGGCTGGAGCGCGACGAGTTCGACCTGGTCGCGGTGGGCCGCGGACTGCTCGCGGACCCGCTGTGGAGCGAGAAGGTGCTCTCCGGGCGCCTGGACGAGGTCGCCCCGTTCAGCTCCGAGCTGCTCACCTCGCTGTACTGACCGCACGCGCGACGGCTCCCGCCGTTCCGGCGAACCGGATGGCGGGAGCCGTCTCGGCGATGCGTCAGGTCGTTCGTCGCGTCAGGTCGTGGTCGTCAAGGCCGGGGGGCTCACTTGCGCCAGCCGCCCCAGTGGTGGCCCCAGCCGTGGTGCCGGTGCCGGCCCCAGCCGCCGGAGCTGTAGACGAAGATGCTCTTCACTTGCATGGTCATTACCTGCTTCCCACACGAACCCGGCAGGCGAAATCCGTTCCGTCCACCGGTGCCTCGGTGCTGCTGCGGATTCGATGGGAGTCGTTCTTCGCGGCCCCGTACGCGTCGGGTGGTCGACTCGGCGGGCCAGGCCCGGCGCGATTGCCCCCAGGTTAGCCCCGCGCGGCGCGCCGGGACCACGGGAATTCGGCCCGCACGCGGTGCGTGGCCGGGGGCGCCCACCTGCGCGGCGCCCCCGCGCGGATCACTCGGTGGCCTTCAGGTCCACGTCCACGGTGAAGTCGTCCTCGCCGTCGAAGTAGTTCGAGTCGTCCTCGGACGGCGAGTAGGTGTCGACGATCATCTTGCCCGCGTCCACGTCGAACTGCAGCAGCCGCAGGTAGCCGAGCCCGCCCTCCGGGGCGCTCTGGTAGTCGGCGAGGATCTCCGGCATGGTGCGACCGCCGCCGAGGTCCTTCACGTTGTGCGTGGCGCCGTGGTTGTGCCCGCACAGCACGGCCTTCACGTTGCGGTGCGGCTCGACGATCCGATCGAAGATCTCCTGGCCCTGCTCGCTGTAGGAGCCGTCGGTCTCCAGGTACGCGTGCACGCTGATGATCACCGGGGTGTCGGGGTGCGCGGCGAGGACGTCCTCCGCCCAGGCGAAGTCCGCCTCCTGCATGTCCCAGGTCAGCGACAGCATCATGACCTGCTCGCCCGCCACGTCCACGAGGTCGTAGTGCTGGCGGTTGTTCTCGAACGACTCGCCGCGCACCGGGGAGCCGGCGAACCGGTCGTCACCGAAGTAGTCCGCGTAGAGCCCGTCCACGTCGTGGTTGCCCTCCACGACGCCGTACGGGAACTTCGCGTCGTCCAGCACCTTCATGCTGGCGTCGGCGTTCTTCCACTGGTCCTCGTCATCGGAGTCGTCCACGATGTCGCCGGTGTGCGTCGCATAGCCGATCTTGCGCTCGGCGGCGTTGTCGACGAGCCACCGGGTCTGCGCGTCGAAGTGCTCGGGGTGGCTCTCCGAGTAGTACTGGGTGTCCGGAATCCAGGCGATCGCGGCGTCGTAGCTGCCCGGGTCGGGCAGCTCGGCGGCACGCGCACCGGGGCCCGCGAGCGCGCTGGGCGCGGCGATCGCGGTGGCGGCGGTCAGGCCGGTGGCGGCCAGGGCGATCAGCAGACGGCGGTCGGGCTTCACTGCGGCTCCTCGGCTCGGCGTACGTCCGGCACATCGTGCCGCCGCCGCGTGGAGCCGGACCCAAGCCGCGCCGACCCCCTGGTGAACCGCCTCTGAACACGCCGCGATCACCGGATTTCCCGGTTCTCCCGCGAACGACCGGGCGGCCGGCTGGTACGAAACCGTGACGGGACGACGACGTGGCGCGGACGAGCGCGGGACACGGTGGGGCCCATGCACCTCCGAACCCGTTCCTTCGCGCTGCTCTGCGGGCTCGCGCTGACGACGGCGGTGGCGGGCGCGGTTCCCGCGTCGGCCATCGTCGGCGGCACCGAGTCCGCGGAGCCGTACTCGTTCATGGTCTCGCTCCAGTACGACCCGCCCCGCCCGGACGGGCACCGGTGCGGGGCGGTGCTCATCGCGCCGCGGTGGGCGGTGACCGCGGGCCACTGCGCCAACTCGCCGACCGGGGCGACGGCGGGCGTTCCCCGCGGCTGGCAGGTCCGCATCGGATCGCTGGACACCACCACCGGCGGCGAGGTCACCGAGGTCGACGCGTTCTACCGGCGGCACAACTCCTACGACCCGCCCGGCGAGGACATCGCGCTGCTGCACCTGCGCGATCCCGCGCAGGCCCGGCCCGCCCGGCTCGCGGACAGCGCGCCCGCAGTCGGCGAACCCGTCCGGATCCTCGGCTGGGGTGCGACTGCGGCCGGCTGCGGCGACTTCGACGACCCCGAGTGCTACCCCAGCACGCTGCGCGAAGCCGACACCCGGGTCGTGCCGCTCGCGGAGTGCTGGGACGACGACGGCAGCACCTCGCCGTTGTGCATCGGTCAGGCCGAGCCGCCCGTCGGGCCGGGCATGACGGACTCCGGCGGGCCCGCCCTGGTCCGCGACGGTGACGGGTGGGCGTTGGCCGGGACGGTCATCGGACCCGGCATCAGGGGCACCGACTTCCCCGACATGTACACCGATGTCGCGGCGAACCGCGCCTGGATCGAGGGCATCGTGTCCGGGACCGACGTGCCCCCGTTCGACCCGGTCCCGAACGTGGCGGGCGCGGCCGAGGTGGGCGAGTGCCACGGATCGGTGGTGCGCACCGCCACCGCGCGCCCGGACGATCCGGCGCTGGCGCTGACCAACGGCCACTGCCTGCCGAGCGGACGGCCCGCGCCCGGGTCCGCGGTGGTGGACCGGCCCGCCGACTTGGCGGAACCGATCACCATCAAGGACTCCGCCGGCTACTCGCTGGCCACCTCCCGCGCGGTCCGGCTGGAGTACGCGACGATGACCGGCACCGACATCGCCCTGTACCGGCTGGACAAGACCTACGCCCAGCTCGCCGCGGAGGGCGCGACCGTGTTCCGGCTGCCCACCGCCCCGCTGCGCGCCGGTGACCGGATGTTCCTGTCCCGCCTGGACGGACGCCCGGAGTGCGCGGTGGAGGCGGTACCGCGGCACCTGCGGGAGGACGGCTACCAGCAGGACGACCCGGTGCGCTACGCCCCCAGCGACACCTGCGCCAGCAGGCCCGGCGATTCCGGCGCGGCGCTGCTGTCCCCCGACGAGCGCACGATCGTCGGCATCAACAACACCTCCAACCGCGACGGCGAGCAGTGCACGAACGACAACCCGTGCGAGGTCGACGAGAACGGGGACGTGACCGCGGTGCGGGGCCGCAGCTACGGCCAGCAGGTGCACCTGATCTCCGCCTGCCTGGCCGAGGGCTCCCGGTGGGACGGGTCCCGGCCCGGCTGCGCGTTGCCTGCCGCAGCGCCCCCGGCCCGCTCGCCCGGCGAGTGACCGGGGCGAGCGGACCGACCGAACGGCTCAACCGAGCTCGGCGACGACCGCGTCGGTGATCTCGGTGGTCTTGGCGGTCCCGCCGACGTCGGGGGTGCGGATGCCCGCGGCGGCGGTGGCGTCGATGGCGTCGCGGAGGCGGGTCGCCTCGGCGGGCAGGCCGAAGTGGTCGAGCATCAGGGCGGCGCTGCCGAGGGCGCCCGCCGGGTTCGCCAGGTCCTGCCCGGCGATGTCGGGGGCGGAGCCGTGCACCGGTTCGAACATGGACGGGAACCGGCGCTCCGGGTTCAGGTTGGCGCCGGCGGCGAGGCCCAGGCTTCCCGCCAGCGCCGAACACAGGTCGGAGAGGATGTCGGCGTTGAGGTTGGAGGCCACCACCACCGACAGGTCCTCCGGCTTGAGCACGAACTTGGCGGCCATCGCGTCGACGAGCACGCTCTCGGTCTCCACGTCCGGGTAGTCGGCGGCGACCCGCTCGAACACCTCGTCCCACAGCACCATGCCGTACTGCTGGGCGTTGCTCTTGGTCACCGACGACACCTTCTTGCGCGGGCGCTGCCGGGCGAGGTCGAAGGCGAAGCGGATGATGCGTTCGCAGCCGTGCTCGGTGAACAGCGCGGTCTGCAGCGCCACCTCGTTGCCGGGTCCGCGGCCGGAGAGGTTCCGCCCGCCGAGCCCCGCGTACTCGCCTTCGCTGTTCTCCCGCACCACCACCCAGTCCAGCTCGGTGTGGTCGGCCTTGCGCAGCGGCGAGGTGATGCCGGGGTGGAAGCGCACCGGGCGCACGTTGGCCCACTGGTCGAAGTTCTGGCAGATGTTGAGCCGCAGCCCCCACAGGCTGATGTGGTCGGGCACCGACGGCCAGCCGACGGCGCCGAAGTAGAGGGCGTCGAAGCCGCGGAGCTGCTCCAGGCCGTCCGCGGGCATCATCCGCCCGGTCTCGGCGTAGTAGCCGCAGCCCCACGGGAATTCGGTCCAGTCGAAGGCGAACGCGCCGCCGGAGCCCGCCGCGAGGGCGTCGAGCACGGTGCGACCGGCGGCGACGACCTCCTCGCCCACCCCGTCGGCGGGGATGGCGGCGATGCGGAAGGTGCGGGCGGCGGGTGCTGCTGGCATCGATCACTCCTGGGGTCGCTGCGGGCGGTGGTGGCCCGAGTGAAGCCCGGCGGCGCAGCACGCGTCCAAGACGCGTCGGCGATGCGATGCATAGGCCGGGCCTATCCGCACCGTTCAGCGGGCCTCGTCCAGGTAGTCGGCGGCCCGGTGCTCGCGGGCGACCGCGCGGAACGCTTCGGCGATCGGGGTGAGCGGGGCGGTGCGGCTCAGCAGCGCCACGTGCAGCCGGGCCGGGTGGTCGATGCGGGCGAGGCGCAGCCCGCAGCGCCGGGCCAGCGGCGCCCACGCGGCGGGCAGCACGGCGAGGCCCACGCCTTGCAGCACCAGCGGCAGGATCGACGTCCGGTGCGCCACTTCGGCGGCGATCCGCACCGGCACTCCCCCGGCGAGCGCGTCGTCGACGATGCCGCGCATCAGGCTGCCCGGCGGGGAGGCGATCAGCCGCGCGTCGGCGAGGTCGGCGAGCCGCACCGGATCCGCGGCGGGGAACTCGTGCTCCGGGGCGCCGACGAGCAGGAAACCCTGCTCCTCCAACGGGATCACCTCGACCCCGGGCGCGCGGGGCGGCGCGGGAGCACCGACGAGACCGAGCTCGCAGGCGCCCTGCTTGATCAGCTGCACCACCTCGTCGGCGGTGAACGCCGCGTCGGCACCGACGACGACGCCGGGGTGGCGCCGGGCGAACTCGGCGGTGAGCGCGCCGAGCGGTTCGATGCCGGGCGAGGGCATCGTGGCGAGTTCCACCCGCCCGCGCAGCACGCCCTTCACCGAGTCCACGGTGGCGCGCGCGGCCCGCAGGTCCCGCAGCACCTGCCGCGCCGGGCCGACGAGTTCGCGGCCCGCGTTGCTGATCACCACGCCGCGCCCGACCCGGTGGAACAGCCGCACCCCGAGTTCGCGTTCGAGTCCGGCGATGGCCTGCGACAGCGACGGCTGCGCGAGGTGCAGTGCCTGGGCTGCGCGGCCGAACCCGTCGTGGTCGACGACGGCGAGGAAGTACTCCAGCTGCCGGGTGTCCATCGGGGTCGGCCTCCCGGGTCGGGCGTCGTCGCAGCGTGTGCGGCATTCATTCGGTGAACCTATGGCTCGGGTAGCAACTTACTCTTGGACGCCGCGACGGCGGCCGGGCCACGGTGGTTCCCACGTTCCGGCCGGGTCGAGGAGGATTCATGGGGCGGGTGCTGGTCGCGCTCGATTCGTCCGGGGGCCGCTCGACGCGCCGACCGCCACCGCCGGCCTCGCCCGCGAGGTGGTGGGCTCGGCGGCAGCGCGAGCACCGACGGCGACGGACGGTCGGCCGCGCCCACCGGGCGCGCCCCCGATCTCCCCCGGTCGGCCGAGCTCGCCGGGCCGCACCCGCGGGGGCCGCACGACTCACGGCTGGTCCGGCCGATGCCGCGCGGCAACGAACCCGCCGGTGCCGCTCGCGCGGCCCGGGACGCCGGCACTCCGATAGCCGCCGCAACCCCGGAAATCATCCGTCCACTTCGGACTCTGCGGCGGCTGGTCCCGACGTCGCGCCCACCATCACCGACCTCGACGCCGACTCGGCGCGCTGCATGCGCGACGCCGCACCGCTGCTGGAACGGCTCGGGGCGCGCATCGCCGAACGGCTGCTCCCCCGCGGCTGATCCCGGACGCCGCCCGAACGACGTGCAGGAGAGTGCAATGACGCATGCCGCACCGCAGCCCGCCCCGAAGCCCTGGTACCGGCAGTTGTACGTGCACGTGCTGATCGCCATCGTCGTGGGCGTGCTCCTCGGGTGGTGGCGGCCCGAGCTCGGCGAGGCCATGCAGCCGATCGGCACCACGTTCATCGCGGCGATGAAGATGCTGATCGGGCCGATCGTGTTCCTCACCATCATCGGCGGCATCGCCAACGTCGCCGACCTGAAGAAGGTCGGCATCACCAGGTTGAAGGCGCTCACCTACTTCCAGCTGGGCACGATCGCCGCGCTGCTGCTGGGGCTGGTCGCCATCAACGTCACCCGGCTCGGCGTCGGAGTGCACGCCCGGCCGGAATCGCTGCACAAGCGGGGACGCCCAGCAGTACATCGCCGACGGCGAACGGCAGCACTGGTGGGAGCTGTTCACCCACCTGGTCCCGGAGAGCTTCTTCGGCGCGTTCGTCGACGGCGACATCCTGCAGATCATCTTCCTGGCCGTGCTGTTCGGCATCGCCGTCAAAGCGGTCGGGCCGGTCGGCGAGCCGATCATCGCCGGGGTGAACCGGCTGACCGAGGCCGTGTTCAAGGTCCTGGGCTTCGTGATGAAGGCCGCGCCGCTGGGCGCGTTCGGCGCGATGGCCTACGCGGTCGGCGCGTTCGAGGTGTCCGCGTTGAGCAGCCTGGGCACGTTGATCGCGCTGTTCTACGGGACTTCGCTGTTCTTCGTGGTGGTGGTGCTCGGCGGAGTGCTGGGCGCCTACGTGCGGTTGAACGTGTTCCGGTTGTTCCGGTACTTCAAGGAGGAGTTCCTGCTGGTGCTCGGCACGTCCACCGCGGAACCGGCGCTGCCGGGGCTGATGCGGAAGCTGACGGCGCTGGGCGCGGACCGCGCGACGGTCGGGCTGGTGGTGCCGACCGGGTACAGCTTCAACCTGGACGGCGCGGCGATCTACCTGTCGCTGGCGGCGCTGTACATCGCGCAGGCCACCGACACGCCGTTGAGCATCGGGCAGCAGCTGGGCCTGCTGGCGGTCATGCTGCTGACCTCGAAGGGTGCGGCCGGGGTCGCGGGCGGCGGGTTCATCGCGCTCACCGCCACGTTGTCCACCATCGGCACGGTGCCCGCTGCGGGCATCATGTTGATCTTCGGCATCGACAAGTTCATGTCGGAGTGCCGGGCGCTGGTGAACTTCTACGGCAACGCGGTCGCGACGCTGGTGATCGCCAAGTGGGACGGGGCGCTCGACGTGGACCGCGCGCGAGCGGTCCTCGCCGACCCCACCGGAGCCGCGAACCCCGCCACGAACCCGTATTCCGATACTCCGACCGACCACGAAGCTCCGACCCCGAGCGATCCTCGCACCACTCCGGCGAAGACCGGCCCCGCAGAGGACGCAGTGGACCCCGCCATCCGCTGACGGCGTCCGCTCGCGACGAAGAGCGCTGCCGCCCTGCCTTCGAACCTGCCCGGCTGCCGCTACCCGCTCACCACGCGAAGAACCCGATCCCCGTCTTGCGGCCGAGTTCCCCGCGCTCGACCTTGTCCCGCAGCAGCTGCGGCGGGGCGAACCGCTCGCCGAGCGTGGCACGCAGGTGTTCGGCGATGGCGAGCCGCACGTCGAGCCCGACGAGGTCGGTGGAGCGCAGCGGCCCCATCGGATGCCGGTAGCCGAGCCGCATCGCGGTGTCCACGGATTCGGCGTCGGCGACGCCCTCTTCGAGCATCCGGATCGCCTCCAGGCCGAGCAGCACGCCGAGGCGGCTGGTGGCGAAGCCCGGCGAGTCCCGCACCTGCACTTCGGTCTTGCCGAGGCCGCGCACCCAGTCGCGGGCGCCGCCGAGCACGTCCGCGGCGGTGTCCGGCCCGGCGACGAGCTCCACGAGCTGCGAGGCGGGCACCGGGTTGAAGAAGTGCATCCCGAGGAACCGCCGCGGTTCGCGCAGCGCCGCGGACAGCTCGGCGATCGGCAGCGAACTGGTGTTGGAGGCCAGCACCGCGTCCGGGCCGAGCACGTCCTCCACCGCGGTCAGCACCTCGACCTTGAGCTCCAGCTGCTCGGGCACCGCTTCGACGACCAGCTCGACGCCGCCCGGCAGGTCCGCGACGCCGGTCAGCACCCGCAGCCTGCCGAGCAGGTCCGCGGGGTCCTCGGCGAGCTTGCCGCGGTCGGCGGCCCGCCGGACGCTGCCCGCGATCCGGTCGGTCGCGGCGGCGGCGCCGTCCGCGCCGCTCTCCACGATGGACACGTCGGCGCCTGCGATGGCGAAGGTCTGCGCGATGCCCGACCCCATCCGGCCGCCGCCGATGACGGCGACCTCGCCGGGGACAGCTGGTGTGCTCATGACTTTCCTCCGCTCCCAGGACCGGGGCGGCACCCCGGCGTCGTCAGTGCCTGCTGCCACCGCGGACGGCCCGCTCCGCCGGCCCGGGACGGCGGGGCGGTCCCGGACCGGCGCGGGGCGCGCTGGCCGGGGCCCATTCTTAACCGTCCGGTCGGTCGGTGATCAACCCGGTCCCCCGGTAGCGGGCTCCCGGTACGGCCGAACCGGTGAACGGCGGTGCGGCCGGTGGGCGCAGCACCACCGTCACAGCCCCAGCATCACCGTCTTCGCCTCGGTGTAGGCGTCGAGGACGTCGGTGCCGTGCTCGCGGCCGAGACCGGACTGCCCGAACCCGCCGAAGGGCACGCTCCCGCTGCTCATCTCCTGCCCGGAGTTGATCCACACCGTGCCGGCGCGCAGCCGCGCGGCGGTGCGGTGCGCGGTGCCGACGTCGCGGGTCCACACCGAGGCGGACAGCCCGTAGGTGGTGTCGTTGCCCGCCCGCACCACCTCGTCCTCGTCGGTGAACGGCTGCAGCGCCGCGACGGGCCCGAAGATCTCCTCCCGCGCGACCCGCATGTCCGCGGTGACGTCGGTGAGCAGCGTCGGCGGCACGTACAGCCCGCCGATGCCCGTGCCACCCGCGGCGATCGTGGCGCCTTCCTGCCGGGCGAGGTCCAGGTAGGAGGTGACGCGCTCGTAGTGCCCGCGGAACGCCAGCGGCCCCATCAGCGTCCGCGGGTGGAACGGGTCGCCGATCGGGATGCGCGCGAGCTCCGCGGTCAGCAGCTCGGCGAACCGGTCGCGCACGGGTTCCTGCACGAAGATGCGGCTGCCCGCCACGCACGACTGCCCGCTGCCCGCGCAGAACCCCATCGCGGCCTGCGCGGCGGCGGCCTCCAGGTCGGCGTCGGCGAACACGATCGCGGGCGATTTCCCGCCCAGCTCCAGGGTGACGCGCGCCAGCGAGTCCGCGGAGGTGCGCACGATGTGCTTGCCGACCTCGCCCGAGCCGGTGAAGCTGATCTTGTCGACGCCGGGGTGCGAGATCAGCGCCTGCCCGGTCACGTCGCCCGGACCGGTGATCACGTTGACCACCCCGGCGGGCAGTTCGGCGGCCAGCAGGTCCGCGAGCCGCAGCGCGCTGAGCGAGCTCTGCTCGGCCGGTTTGAACACCACGGTGTTGCCGGTCGCCAGGACGGGCGCCAGCTTCCACGCGGCCTGCAGCAGCGGCCCGTTCCAGGCGACGATCGCGCCGACCACGCCGACCGGCTGGCGCAGCACGTAGTGCAGGCGGGACGGGTCGGTCGGGCCGACCTGGCCGTAGAGCTTCGTGGGCCAGCCCGCGTAGTGCCGGAACACCTCGGCGGCGTGCTCGACCATGCCGCGGGTCAGCGCCAGCGGTGCGCCCATCTCCAGCGAGTCGAGGGTGGCGAGCTCCTCCTGGTGCTCCCGCCGCGCGGCGGGGGGGGCCGCCCCCCCCCGCCCCCCGGGGCGCGGGGGGGCCCCCCCCCCGGCCCCGGCCCATATCGGGGGGACCACAAGACGGGGGGGGGCGCGTGAAA
>NZ_JAIUKB010000059.1:24005-31714 GCF_020176785.1 Saccharopolyspora sp. 6V
CCCCCCCCCGCGGGGGGGGCCCCCCCCCCCCGCCCCCCCCCCCCCCGCGGGGGGGGGGGCCCCCCCCCCGCCGGGCCCCCCCCCCCGCGGCCCCCCCCCCCCCCCCCCCCCCCCCCGGGGGCGGGCCGGGCTCAGCGCGGACCAGGACGGGTCGTCGAACGCGGCGCGGGCGGCGGCGACCGCGGCGTCCACGTCGCCCGCGTCGGCGAGGGCGATCTCGGCGAGGTCCTGCTCGGTGGCCGGGTCGACGGCCGGGAACGACGCGCCCGCGCGGGCCTGCCGCCACTCCCCTCCGATGAACAGCCCGTGCGGGCGTGCCAGGAATGCGGGGCGCGGGCGCGGCGTGGACGCGTCGAGGGACAGCGGTGCGGACACGGTTTCCTCCGGTGGTTCGGCGACCGCGCGCTTCGCGGCCGTGCCACGACTCTGCGGCCTGCACGCGGAAACCTCGGAGGTCCGCGGACCCTAGGAATCCCCGACCCACCTTCGAGGATCGCCGTCAGGCGCCGGTGATCACCATCGAGATCAGCACCACCACGAGCAGCACCAGGTACGCCACCGCGTGCACTCGGTCCGGGATCCGCCCGGTCACCCGCTTCGTCACCGCGATCGCGGGCAGCGAACCGCACAGCAGCGCCGCCGCGGCGAGCAGGTCGACGAATCCGATCCGCCCCGCCACGGCCACCGCCGGGGCCCCGGACGCGTACACGGCGGTCCCCGCGAGCGCTATCGGCACGCTCAGCGGGTTCGCCATCGCCGCGGCGTCCGCCATCGGGAAGCCCCGGCGCCGCAGCAGGGGGACGGTCAGCACGCTGCCCCCGACTCCGAGCAGCGCGGCCACCGCGCCGATCCCGGTGCCGCCCGCGGTCGTGGTGGCGCGGCCGAGCGGGCGCGGCGGCACGGCGCGGTCCCGGGAGCCGAGGAACCCGCTGCGGAACAGCCCGTCCACGATGGTGATCGCCAGGTACGCCACGAACAGCAGGTGCAGCACCCCGTCCGGCACCAGCCCGGCCAGCAGCGACCCGAGCACCGCGCCGACCGCGATGAACAGCACCAGCGGCCACAGGTAGTCGCGGCGCAACCGCCCGGCGCGGGCCTGCGCCAGCGTCGCCGACACCGAGTTCACGATCATCACCGCCGTCGAGGTCGCCACCGCCACGTGCATCGCGTCCGCCCCGGAGGTGGCGACGACGAACCCGAACACCACCGGCACGGTCACGAACCCGCCGCCGAAGCCGAACAGCACCGTGGTGACGCCGGTCAGGCAGCCGAAGCAGAACAGCACGAGGAAGGAGGTCAGCACTTCCAGCACGCTAGGCGCCCGGCGCGCCGGCCCGCATTCGTCGTCCGGCCACGTTCCTCCGAGCACTCGCCGAACCGGGCATACCATCGCGGGGTGCGCAACGTGCCGATCGCGGAGCTGGAGGACCTGGACCGGCCGGTGCTGGCGATCGGCACCGACTACCCGCCGGGCCACCTGCTGCCGCTGCACCGCCACCGCCGCGCGCAGCTGCTGTACGGCGCGACCGGGGTGATGCGGGTGGAGACCGCGGACGGCGACTGGACGGTCCCGGCGCACCGCGCGGTGCTCGTCCCCGCCGGGACCGATCACCAGGTGCTGATGAACGGCGTGACCACCCGCAGCCTGTACCTGGAGCCGCGCGCGGTGCCGTGGTTCCCGGACCGGTGCCGGGTCGTGGAGGTGTCGCCGCTGCTGCGCGAGCTGCTGCTGGCCGCGGTGGACGTGGAGCCCGAGTACGACCCGGCCGGGCGGGACGGCGCGCTGGTGGAGCTGGTGCTGCACGAGATCCGGTCGCTGGCGCCGCTGCCGTTCGACCTGCCGCTGCCGCGCCACCCGGGGCTGCGCCGGTTGTGCGAGCGGTTCCTCGCCGCCCCGGACGTGCACGATCCGAGCTCGCGGTGGGCGGCGGAGCTGCACGTCGGCGAGCGCACCTTCAGCAGGCTGTTCCCGGCGCAGACCGGGTCGACCTTCCACGCGTGGCGGCAGCGGGCGTGCGCGCTGCACGCGGTGCGGTCGCTGGCGTCGGGGCGCACCGTCACCTCGGTCGCCGCCGAGCTGGGCTACGGCAACCCGGCGGCGTTCACCACGATGGTCAAGCGGGAGACGGGTTCGGCGCCCAGCGCGTTCCGGCCGTGACGGCTCCGGCCGCGGTCAGCCGGCGCCGGTCGGGTCCCCGTCGGTGCGGTCGCGCCCGGCCCGCTGCTCGTGCACGGCGTCGCGGTGCTTGGCGTGGGCGCGGCGCAGCGAGTCCCGCAGGCCCGGCTCGTCGTGGATCTCGGCCCGGAACTTCGCGGGCAGCGCGTCGAGCCGGCGTTCCTCGTCGAGCAGCTTCTCGTAGGTGCGCTGCCGGGCCGCCGGATCGGTCTCGTAGCCCTCGTCGAGGTACTGCTCGGCGTGCCTGCGGGCCCCGGCGATGGTGTTCTTCGCCCGGCCCCGCGCGCTCAGCAGCGAGGCCAGCACGGTGATCACCAGCACGCCGATGATCACGCCCAGGGACACGCCGGTGCTGATCTCCACGACGTGCACCGGCCGGCCGCCGTTGATGAACGGCACGTTGTTCTCGTGCAGGGCGTGCAGCACGAGCTTGACGCCGATGAACCCGAGGATGACCGCCAGCCCGTACGACAGGTAGATCAGCCGGTCCAGCAGCCCGTCGATGAGGAAGTACAGCTGCCGCAACCCCAGCAGCGAGAACGCGGTGGCCGTGACCACCAGGTACACGTTCTGGGTGAGCCCGAAGATCGCCGGGATCGAGTCGAGTGCGAACAGCAGGTCGGTACCGCCGATGGAGACCATCACCAGCAGCATCGGGGTGAGCATCCGCTTGCCGTCGACGTGGGTGAACAGCTTGTCGCCGTCGTAGTCGTCGCTGGTGTGGAAGAACCGCTTGGCCAGCCGGATGATCACGTTGTCGGCGGTGCGGTCCTCGGACTCCGAGGGCCGCAGCAGGTTCCCCGCCGTGATGAGCAGGACGAGCCCGAACAGGTAGAACACCCATGCGAGGGTGTTGATCAGCGCGGCGCCGATGAAGATGAACCCGGTCCGCGCGAACAGCGAGAACACGATGCCGAACAGCAGCACCTTCTGCTGGTCGGCGTGCGGCACCTTGAAGCTGGAGATGATGATCAAGAAGACGAACAGGTTGTCCACCGACAACGCCTTCTCGGTGACGTACCCGGCGAAGTACTCCGCGCCCATCGTGGTCCCGCCGAAGATCCACACGAGCAGGCCGAACACGATGGCGATGCCGACGTAGAGCGCCGACCACACCGCCGCCTCCCGCAGCCCCGGGGTGTGCGGCTTCCGGACGTGGAAGACGTAGTCGAACAACAGCAGGCCGATGATCACGACGATCGTCAGGATCCAGACGTAACCGGGAACGCTCATCTCAGGCCAGCCAGGCCAGCGCGGCGACGACGAGCGCGCCGGTGCCGGTGCGCAGCGTCGGCTGGAGCACCGGTGCGAAGGTGCCGGAGTGGTTGACCGGGATGTCCTGCGAGACCCGGCCCTCCCTGCTGGCCCGCTCGAACCGATCGGGGTCGGTGCCGCCGAACGCCCAGTACGAGTACGGAGTCCCCCACGCGGCGGGCAGGTCGCCGAAGTCCTCGCTGGCGGTGACCCGCCCGATGTCCTCCACCCGGTCGGCGCCGAAGTGGCCGGTGAGCGCGGCGGTGACCTTCTCGGTGGTGTCGGCGTCGTTGTCGGTGAGAGAGAACCGGGCGAACATCTCGAACTCGGGTTCCCGCGGGGAACGGGACGCCTGGCACTCGGCGCGGACGATGCGCTCCACCGCGTCGAGGACCTGGCTGCGCGTCCGCTCGTCGTAGGTGCGCAGGTTCAGCTCGATGGTCGCCTGGTCCGGGATGACGTTGCTCTTCGTCCCGGCGAGGATGCTGCCGACGGTGAGCACCACCGGGTCGGTGGGCGCGACCTCGCGGGACACGACGGTCTGCAACCGCACCACGATGTGCGCGGCGAGCACCACCGGGTCGACGGTCGCCTGCGGCATCGAGCCGTGCCCGCCGCGGCCGTGCACGGTGATACGCATGCTGTCGGCGGCGGCGAACGTCGGTCCGGCGTGGGTGCCGACGATCCCGGCCGGGTACGGCATCACGTGCTGGCCGAGGGCGACGTCGGGTTTCGGCACCAGGTCCGCCAGCCCGTCGTCGACCATGCCCTGCGCACCGTCGCCGGACTCCTCGGCGGGCTGGAACAGGGCGATGACGGTGCCGCTCCAGTGCTCGGTGTCCGCCGCGAGCAGTTGCGCGGCGCCGAGCAGGCAGGTCACGTGCACGTCGTGGCCGCAGGCGTGCATGACGGGCGAGCCCTCGCCGTCCTCGCCGGAGGTGGCGGTGCTGGCGTAGGGCAGTCCGGTCGCCTCCCGCACCGGCAGCGCGTCCATGTCGGCGCGCAGCAGCACCACCGGGCCGGATCCGTTGCGCAACACCCCGACGACTCCGGTGCCGCCGACGCCGGTGTGCAGCTCGTAGCCCTGCTCGCGGAGCCGTCCGGCGACCTTCTCCGCGGTGCGGTGCTCCTGGTGGGACAGCTCCGGGTGCTGGTGCAGGTCGCGGTAGAAGTCCTCCTGCCAGCTCGTGGCGTCCTCGGCTCCCGCGAGCACGGACGAGACGGGATCGGCGGTCATGGCGGCTCCTCGCTCTGTCGGACTCCCTTGGATTGTGCGCAGCGGCCGGAGCGTTCGCCGGGCGGCGACCGCGGTACTCGGCGCGGCCGGTCAGTCCTGCTCGCGGGAGCCGCGGCCGGGCGCGGTGGGGACGTTGAGCTCGAACACGACGCCGAACATCCGGATCGCGAAGCACACCGGCGCGGCCACCCCCGCCACGACCAGCGGCCCCAGGTCGAGGTGCGCGGCGCCCACCGCGATCCCGGCCCCGACCAGCGCGGGCACCGCGTACAGGTCGCTGACCAGCACGGTCGGCACCTTCCGCAGCATCACGTCGCGCAGCGTGCCGCCGCCGACGGCGGTGAGGCCGCCGAGCAGCACCGCTTGCACTCCGCCGAGCCCGAACTCCAGCGCCTTCGTCGCCCCGGTCACGCAGAACACGCTGAGCCCGATCGCGTCGAACACCACGATGAGCAGGGTGAACCGCTCCAGCGGCAGGCTCAGGAAGAAGGCCACCAGCGCGCCCGCCGCGGCCGCACCCAGGTACGCGAGGTCGCTGAACGTGGCGGGCGGCAACGACTGGATGAGCACGTCGCGCAGGATCCCGCCGCCCAGCGCGGTCATCATCCCCAGCGTCAGCACCCCCACCAGGTCCAACCGCACGGCCCGCACCGCGGTGAGCGCCCCGTTGAGGCCGAACGCGAACGTCCCGACCAGGTCCAGCACCAGCAGCAGCTGCGACGACTCCGCCATCCCAGCAGTGTGCAACCGGGTGCCGCGCCACGGGCACCGGGTGCGCTAGAGCTCGGTGCTCTTGGTGGCGTTGCCGTGGGCGAGGTGGACCGGGTAGCGGGACTCGTTGCGGTCGATCTTGTCGTGCGCGGCCCGGACGAGGTCGATGCCGGTGGCTTCGGCGAACTGCACCAGGTACAGCAGGACGTCGGCGGCTTCGTCGGCGAGCCGCCCGGTCAGCTCGCCGTTCGCGAGCCCGTCGGCGACGGCGGTGTCGTCGAGCCACTGGAGTTCGGCGATCAGCTCCCCCGCTTCGCCGCTGAGGGCCATCGCGAGGTTCTTCGGGGTGTGGAACCGGCCCCAGTCCCGCGCTTCGGCGAAGCCGCGCAGCCGGGACCGGAGCTCTGCGATGCTGTCCATGCGGTCACGGTAGCGGCGGGCGCGATCAGCTCCGCGGGGCGCTCCCGGCGAACTGCATGGCCTTGTACGGCCAGTTCCGCTCGGTGTTCCACTGGCTCACCACGAGGTGCAGGTCGTCGAGCGTGGAGCCGGGCACGATGTAGCCGCCGTAGAGCTGCGCGACCTGCCCGCTGGAGTGGTCCTCACCGGGCCAGGACGAGCCGTGCACGGCGGTCGCGCGCGGCGCCTCGTACAGGTTCGCGGTGGGCACGTCCAGGTTCAGCACGTCGATCCGGTAGTCGCCCGCGTTGAACAGCGACAGCAGCCACCGGCCGCCGACCGGCCGCAGGCACAGCTCGCCGTAGGCACCGGTGAGCGCGATCGTCGGCGGGTTGCCCCACGCCCACCGGCCGTCGCGGAACCCCCAGCCCTCCCAGGCACCGGGATCGGTGATCCGGTCGGCGGGCACCCGGTGCAGCAGCAGGCCCTGGTCGCGGCGGAAACCGGTGGTGAACGCGTACGCGTAACCGTCGTCGCCGAGCCCCCAGGTCAGCATCTGGAACAGTCCGCCGTGCAGGTCGCCGGGCCAGGTGGTGCCGGTGTGCTGCCAGGTCTCGCCGTTGTCGGTGGAGCCGTGCACCTCGGTCCAGTGCACGTTGCCGATCCCCTCGCACACCATGACGTGCAGGTACATCACGTCCCCGACGGTGATCAGGTCGGTGGGGATGACGGTGCTGACGCGCCGCCCCTGGATCACGGAGTCGTGCTGGTACGGCAGCGCTTGCCCGGCGTAGGAGTCGGGCCCGGCGGAGCCGGTCCAGCCGATGCCCGCGGTGGCGGTGCCCGGATCGGCGAACAGGACCACCGGGGAGCGCCAGCCGGGACCGCCGACGCCGGCGCGTTCGAAGGTGTCGCCGAAGACCGACACGATCCGCCCGTCCGGTGCCTGCGCCATCACCCCCAGGTCGGTGCCGCCGATGCCGAACCGGTCCGTCACGCCCGGTCCGGTCAAGTCCTTCACCTTGCGCACCCGCTGGCCGTCCTCTCGGTCCCGCACCGGCCGGTCCGGTGCCGTCACCCGACTGTAGGTGCGCGGGCCCCGGTGATCGCACGCCGGGCGCGGCGCTAATCGGGGTTCGCCGCGTCGGCCGCGGGCTCGGCACCGGCCTGCGCCGGCCACTCGGCACCCGGCTCCGCCGGTGGTTCGGCGCCCTCCGCCGCCGGTTCGGCACCCGGCTCCGGCGGCGGTTCGGCGAGCGCCCGGATGCCCGCGTTGAGCAGCGCGATGACCGGTACCGAGAACACCGCGCCCGCCACTCCCGCGCCGAGGAACCCGGCGGTCACGCCGAGGACGATCGCCAGCGGGTGCAGCCGCACCGCGTGCCCGAGGATCAGCGGCTGCAGCACGTGCCCCTCCAGCTGCATGACGCCGACGACCACCGCGAGCACGATGATCGCGGGCAGCGGCCCGGTCGTGACCAGCGCCATGAGCACCGCGATCGAGCCGGTGATCATCGCGCCGACGTAGGGCACGAACGCGCCGAGGAACACCAGCGCGGCCAGCGCCGCCGACAGCGGTACTCCGACGAGGGCGCAGCCGACGCCGATGCCCACCGCGTCCATCAGCGCCACGGCCGCGCTCGCCCGCACGTAGGCGACCAGCGAGTGGAACGCGTGCTGCCCGGCCACGTCCACCCGGTCCCGCACGTGGGCGGGCACGGCGACCCGCAGCGCGAACCGCCAGATCCGGCCGCCGTCGCGCAGGAAGAAGATCAGCGTGAACAGCGCCAGCAGCAGTCCGCTGCCGACGCTGAGCACGGTCGTGGCGGGGGGGGCCCCCCCCCCCGGGGGGGCCCCCCGGGGGGGGGGGGGGGGGTGGGGGGGGGGGGGGGGCCCCGGCGGCCCCGGGCCCCCGGGGGGGGGCCCCCGGCC
>NZ_JAIUKB010000060.1:0-2961 GCF_020176785.1 Saccharopolyspora sp. 6V
CCCCCAGACGCCTTGTCTTGGGGGGTGGGGGGCGCGGTTTTTTTATAAAGCCCCCGCCCGCCCGCGCCCGAGGCCCCCCGCGGCCGGGGGGGGGCCCCCCCCCCGGGGGGGCCCCCCGCTCTGGCTGGTGCGCAGGTAGTCGGTGATGCGCTGCACCCAGTCGTCCAGCTGCCCCTGGCTGAGCCGCAGCGGCCCGGTGCGCAGCCAGTGGTGGACGCCCTCCACGGTCTGGGCGGCCTGCGCCTGCAACCCGGGCAGCCCGTTGATCACGGTGATGACCACGAGCGCGAGCACCCCGCCCACCACCACCAGCCCGAGCAGCAGCGCCAGCACGGTCGCGGCGGTGCGCGGCACTCCCCAGCGGGTGAGCCGGTCGACCAGCGGCGCCAGCAGCGCGGCCAGCAGCAGCGCCACGCCGAGCGCGATCACCAGCTCCGCGAGCACCGACGCGATCCGCCCCAGCACGAACAGCACCGCCGCGATCGCGAGCAGCCGCCAGCTGACGGCGCCCGCGACGCGCAGTCCGCGCGGCACGTCGGGTGCCTCCCGTTGTTCCACACCGCACGTGATCGCCCGAACCGGTCGGGATTAAACGTGGCCCGGCCGGGCTCGGGCGTGTCGGCGGTGGCTGGTAGGAGTTCTCCGACGTGGGACGAGCGGCCGGTGGGCCGGGTGGGAGCGAAACGATGCCGTTCGCCGACGAGCTGGTGGGCGCCGACGTGGCGCGGGACCTGGCGCGGGTGTTCGAGGGAGCGACCGGCGCACCGCCGCACGCGGTGCGGGCCGCGGCGGCGCGGCTGGGCCCGCTGGGCCTGCGGCAGCGCTGCGACCTGCTGCGGGACGCGCTGCTGGCGGACGTGCCCGGTGACACCGCGGCCCTGCTGGCGGCGGTGCGGGCGGCGCGCACCTCGCCCGGGTTCGCGGGCTGGCTGGTGTGGCCGGTGACCGAGGCCGTGGTCTCCCGCGCCGTGGCGGAGGGCACCGGCACGGCGTTCGACGCGGCGCTGGACTCGCTGGCGGAGCTGACCCCGCTGCTGAGCTCCGAGTTCGCGCTCCGCGGCCTGCTGGAGCAGGACCTGCACCGCGCGCTGGGCCGGATCCGGGAGTGGACGGCTTCCCCCGACGAGCACGTGCGGCGGCTCGCGTCCGAGGGCACCCGGCCGTACCTGCCGTGGGCGAAGCGGGTGCGGGCGCTGCTGGCCGAACCGACCGCCACGGTGCCGATCATCGACGCGCTGCACGGCGACACCAGCGACTACGTGCGCCGCTCGGCCGCCAACCACCTCAACGACCTCAGCCGGGACCACCCGGAGCTGGTCGTGCAGACCGCAGCGCGCTGGCTCGGCGAGCCGGGCGAGCACACCTCGCGGGTGGCGCGGCACGGGCTGCGGACGCTGGTCAAGCAGGGCCACCCGGAGGCGCTGGCGCTGCTCGGCTACTCCCCCGCCCCGCAGGTTCGGGTCGGGGAACTGGCGCTCGACGCGGGCAGCGTCGCCATCGGCGGGGCGCTGGAGTTCCGCAGCACCCTGGTCAACACCGGTGCCGAACCGGTCGCGCTCGCCGTCGACTACCTGGTGCACCACCGGAAGGCGAACGGCGGGCGGACCGCCAAGACCTTCAAGCTCACCACCCGGACGCTCGAACCGGGCGGCACCTGGGAGCTGGCCAAGCGCCACTCGTTCCGGGAGATCACCACCCGCCGCTACCACCCGGGCGGGCACGCGGTGGAGCTCCAGGTCAACGGGGTGGTCCGCGCCCGCGCCGAGTTCACGCTGACCGCCGCCCGCTGAGCCGTGCCGCCGCGAGATCGTCGGTGGCGTCTGGTTCCATCGGAAGCGGATGATCATTCGCGGAGCTGGAGGTGCGGTGGTGCGGGAGGCGACCGGGGGTTCGGTGGCGCGCTGGGTCGAGGTGTACCTGGAGCACCTGCAGGCCAGGAAGCTCGCCGCGAACTCGCTGCGCGCCTACCGGCTGGACCTGGGTTCGGTGGGCGCGGCGCTGGCCGAGATCACCGGCACCCGCGTCGCGGAGCTGCCGGTGGCGGAGGTGACCGCCACCGAGCTGCGCTCCGCGTTCGCCCGGCACGCCGCGGCCCGCTCGGCATCCTCGGTGACCCGCGCCTGGTCCACCTGGAACGGGTTCTTCGGCTTCCTGGTGGTGGAGGGCGCCGTCGGCGGCAACCCCATGCAGGTGGTGCCGAAACCGCGCAGCGCGCCGCCGACGCCGAAACCGCTGCAGGGCGAGGACACCCCGGAACGCCTGCTGCGCCTGGTCGCCGAAGGCGGGCGCCGGGCCCGGAACCCGTGGCCGGAGCGGGACCTGGCGGTGCTGGCGGTGCTGCTGTGCACGGGGGTGCGCTCGGCGGAGCTGCTGGACCTCACGGTCGCGTCGCTGGCCGGGCGTCCCGGTGACCGGCGGCTGCACGTGCGCGGGAAGGGCGGCAAGAACCGGTCCATCCCCATCGAGGGCGCGCTGGACGAGGTCGTCGGCGCCTACCTGAGCTCGCGGCGGGTGCGGTTCGGCGACCGGCTGCCCGGTGCCGAGCCGCTGTTCGTGGACCACCGCGGCGAGCCGCTGCGCCGCGGCGGGTTGCAGTACCTGGTGCGCCAGTCGCTGCGCGCGGCCGGGATCTCGGACCGGGTGCAGCGCGGCGCGATGGTGCACGCGCTGCGGCACACGTTCGCGACGCGGCTGGCCGAGGACGGGGCGAACGCGGCGGAGATCGCGAAGCTGCTCGGCCACGCGTCGATCAACTCCAGCCAGACCTACATCGACGTGACCGCCCGCGAGCAGCGGATGTCGGTGCGCGCCAACCGGACCCACCAGGTCCTCACCGACCTCGCCCCGCGCCGCGCGCCCCGCGGACCGGGGCGGCCGGCCGGGGCCCCCGGGGGGGCGGGCGCCGCCCCCCCCCCGCCCGGGGGGGGGGGGGGGCCGCGGCGGGGGGGCGTATAAAAAAGA
>NZ_JAIUKB010000060.1:2970-21083 GCF_020176785.1 Saccharopolyspora sp. 6V
CGGGGGGGGGGGGGGGGGGGGGGGGGGGCCCCCGCGCCCCCCCCCCCCGGCGGGCGCGGGGGGGGGCCCCCCCGCCCCCCCCCGGCCCCCCCCCCCCCCCCCCCGCGCCGCGCGCCCGGCGGCCGGGGGCCCACGGCCGGTCACCCGGTCGAGGCGGGCGCCGCACCCCACGCTCCGGTGTCGGTGGTGAGGCCGAGGACCGCGCCCCGCGGGTCGGCGATCAGCACGACCTCGTCGAGCACCGGGTGCCGCACTTCGGCGACGACGCGGCCGCCGCCGACGACGGCGCGGTCCGCGGCCTCCCGCACGTCCTCGGTGGCGAAGTGGCACACCCAGTCCCAGCGCCCGTCCAGCCGCGCGGCCGAACGCGCCGCCAGCGGGCGGTCCCCGGCGAGGTAGCGGTCGCCGTCGACGGCCCAGCCCAGCGTGGACGCCCAGAACTCGTCGGAGCGCTGCTGCTCGGCGCTGTGCAGGTCCACCCAGCGGGGTTCGCCGCGGCGCGGGCCGGGCGCCCACGGGCCGTGCTGCGCCCGACCGGTCACCATCCGCGCGGTCACCTCGTCGGGCCCGACGAGCTCGCCGCCGTGGCGGGCTCCGGCGAAGACCACGTACCAACCGGGCCGCACACCGTGCGTGGCGGGCCGCAGCGAGGCGCAGTGCCGCTGCCCGATCCAGCACTCGAACCCACCCGCCACCGAGTCCCACACCCGCCAGCCCAGCAGGTCCTGGTGGAACAGCGCCGCGCCTTCCGGGTCGGTGGTGATCAGTTCGATGCGACGCAGACCGCGCACGGCGGTGGGCTGGGGCACAGCGGGGTCGTCCTTCGGGATCGAGCAAGAGCCAGGGTCCCATACTGTCCCCCGAACGTGGAACGAACAATGCTCCATTCGGAGGTACGACCGGGCGTTCGCGGCCACGCCGACCACGCTCCGCAATCACCGTCCGGCGGCGTAACCCTGCATGCCGCGTGGATTGGCCGCCGCGGAGAGCACCCCCGTCTCCGGGTCGCGGGCCACCGCGCTGAGCCTGCCCTCCGACCACGGCTCCCCCACGGTCACGTCGTGCCCGCGCCTGCGCAGATCGGCGATGGCCGAGTAGCCGATGCGCGACTCCACGGTGACCGAGCCCGGCCGCATCGCCCGCGGGTAGAAGGAGCCGGGGAAGCTCTCGGTGTGCCAGTTCGGCGCGTCGATCGCGCCCTGCAGGTCCCAGCCGCCGCGGACCGGTTCGCGCAGCGCCACCGACAGGAAGAAGTGCGTGCTCCACTGGTCCTGCTGGTCCCCGCCGGGCGTGCCGAACGCGAGCACCGCCTCCCCGCCGCGCAGCGCCAGCGACGGGGTCAGCGTGGTGCGCGGCCGCCTGCCGGGCGCCAGCGAGTTCGGCAGGCCGGGCTCCAGCCAGGCCATCTGCAGGCGGGTGCCGAGGGGGAAGCCGAGCTCGCCGATGACCGGGTTGGAGTGCAGCCAGCCGCCGCTGGGCGTCGCGGCGATCATGTTGCCCCAGCGGTCGACCACGTCGAGGTGGCAGGTGTCGCCGCGGGTCTCGCCGTCGCGGGCCACGGTGGGTTCGCCGGCCCCGGCGGGGGCGACCAGGTCCAGCGGGCCGTCCTGCACCCGTTGGACGTGCGCGCTGAGCCGGGGCGTGCGACCACCGGGACTGCCGGGCCGCAGCTCGTGCGAGGCGCGGTCGCCGATCAGCGCGCGGCGCCGCGCGTTGTAGTCGGGGTCGAGCAGTTCGGCGACGGTGACGTCGGTGCCGTCGCCGTACCAGGCCTCCCGGTCGGCCATCGCGAGCTTCGTGCCTTCGACGAGGGTGTGCAGGTAGTCGGCGGTGCCGAGGTCGAGCGAGTCGGGCAGCAGCGCGAGCTGCTGCAGCAGCACCGGCCCCTGGCTCCACAGCCCGGCCTTGCACACCGTCCAGCCGTTCCACTCGTGGCGGGCGGGTTCCTCGTAGGTGGCGCTGAACCGGGCGAGGTCCTCGCCGGTGAGGGTGCCCGCGTGCCGCTCCCCCGAACTGTCCATCGTGGACTCGGCGGCGGCCGCGGCGAGCTCCTCGGCGATGAAGCCCTCGCGCCACACCCGGCGGGCGGCGTCGATCCGCGCCTCCCGGGACGGTCCGGTGGCCTCGGCCAGCACGCGGCGCCAGGTGCGGGCCAGGGCCGGGTTGCGCAACAGCGCGCCCGGTGCGGGCGGGCGGCCGCCGGGCAGGTAGAGCTCGGCGGAGCTGGGCCACTCGGCGCGGAACAGGTCCTGCACGGTGCGCACGGTCCGCCCGATGCGCTCGACCGCCGGATGCCCGTTCTCGGCGTAGCCGATCGCGCGGTCGAGCACGTCGGCGAGCTCCTTCGTGCCGTGGTCGCGCAGCAGCAGCAACCACGCGTCGAACGCGCCCGGCACCGCGGCGGCCAGCGGACCGGTCCCCGGCACCAGCTCCAGGCCGAGGTCCCGGTAGTGCTCCACGGTCGCGCCCGCGGGAGCGGGGCCCTGCCCGCACAGCACCACCGGCTCCCGGCCCGCGGGGGCGAAGATGATCGGCACCTCACCGGCCGGCCCGTTCAGGTGCGGTTCGACGACGTGCAGGACGAACCCGGCCGCCACCGCCGCGTCGAAGGCGTTGCCGTCGTCCTCCAGCACGGCCATCGCCGCCGCGGACGCCAGCCAGTGCGTCGAGGACGCCATGCCGTGCGTGCCCTGCAGGGTCGGTCGGGTGGTGAACAACTCGGTCCCTCCGCCGGTCGGGTTCGCACAGTCAACACCACCGAACGGCGTAGATCCAAGACTCCGCAGCGGGCTCGACCGCGCGGTGAACCGCCCCGGAACGGGTGCGGCCGAGCGCTTCGGCGGGGCCGGCGCTGGTGGTACCGGTTCCACCGCGGATCGCGGCGCCGCCGTGCCGCCGACGGCCGCGGGCTGCCGGGCGATTCGCGGCGGGCGCGGCGCCGCCGGTGCCGACCGGTTCACGGGTTCAGGGGCCGAGCGGGTGGTCCCGGGCGGCCCGCGCAGCTCGGCCGCGCCCCTTTTCAGCGCGGGCGGCCCGCGAGGCGGGCGCTGACGCCCGGGCACTGCCGCCGGGTGGTGTCGAGGAATTCGGCGAGCACCGGGGAGCGGTCCGCGCCCCGGAAGGACATGACGAGCTCGGGCAGGTCGATGCGCGGGCGCACCTCGCAGATCCAGGTGTCGGGGCGCGCGGCGACGCGCAGGCAGGCCGGCGCCAGTCCCACGCCGATGCCGCAGGCGGCGAGCCCGAGGATGGTGTGCACGTCGCGGGCTTCGACGGCGCGGTCCAGCGCGGCCGGGTCGAGCACCTCGCGCAGCGCGGTGCGCAACGCCGGTTCCTGGTCGGCGGGGGCGACGACGAGCTGCTGGTCCCGCAGCTGCTCCGCCCGCACCGAGCGCTGCCCGGCATAAGGGTGGCCGGTGCCGACGACGGCGACGAGCCGGTCGGTGCCGACGGTGACGGAGGTCAGGTCCTCCGCGCCCGCGCCGCGGGGTGCGCCGCGGCCGATGGCGACGTCGAGCTCGCCGTCGAGCAGGGCGGCGGCGCTGCGCGCGGTGGACATCTCGTGCAGCCGCAGCCGCACGTCCGGGTGCTCGCGGCCGAAGCGCCCGAGCAGCGGCGGCAGCAGTTCCAGCAGCGCCGAGCCGATGAACCCGAGGCGCAGCCTGCCGGTCTCGCCGCGCGCCGCCCGTCCCGCGTCGAGCGCGGCGCCCGCCATCTCGGCCAGCGCGGCCCGCGCCCGTTCCAGGAACGCCTCCCCCGCGGCGGTGGGGAACACGCCACCGGGGGTGCGGTCGAACAGCCGGGCGCCGATCTCCCGCTCCAGCGCGGCGATCTGCTTGGACAGCGGGGGCTGGGCGATGCCGACGGCGGCCGCGGCCCGGCCGAAGTGCCGGTGTTCGGCGAGGGCGAGCGCGTAGCGCAGGTGCCGTGCTTCCACCTGCCCAGCCTAGCGCCGCGATACCTGCGAGATATCGGGATCGTGCTCGTCAGATATGCGGGTGGATCACCGCGGTCCGCCGGGGTGGACTCGGGAGCGACCCCGATCCCGGACGACGGAGGACCCCGTGCCCGATGAATCCGCTGTGGACACCGTGTTCGTGCTCGTGCACGGAGCCTGGCACTCCTCCGCGCAATGGGCGGCGACGCAGCGGGCGCTGGCGGCGCGCGGCGCGGCGAGCACCGCGGTCGACCTGCCCGGCCACGGCTTCGACGCGCCGCTGCCGACCGGTTACCTGCTGCCGGGCCAGCCGGGACTGGCCGAGGAGGAGTCCGCGTTGGCCGGGCTGACCCTGGACGACTGCGCCGCGTCGCTGGTGACCGCGCTGCGCGAGGTCCGCCGCTGGCCCCGGGTGGTCCTCGTCGCGCACAGCGCCGGTGGTGGACCGGCCTCGCTGGCCGCCGAGCTGGCGCCCGACCTGGTGGACCGGTTGGTGTACCTGTCGGCGTTCGTGCCCGCGGGACGGCCGCGGTTCGCCGACTACGTCGCCGCCCCGGAGAACGCGGACGCGCTCGGCGCCGGGCTGCACGTGGGCGACCCGGCGCGGCTGGGCGCGGCGCGGATCAACCCGGCCTCGCCGGACCCGGAGTACGTGGAGCTGCTGCGGCGGACGCACTACGGCGACGTCCCGGCGGCGGAGTTCGACCGGTGGCGGCTGGCGCTGAGCCCGGACCTGCCGACCGCGATCCCGCGCACCCCCGTCGCGCTGACCGAGCAGCGCTGGGGCGGCATCCCGCGTTCGTTCGTCCGCTTGGGCGCCGACCGCGCGCTCACCCCCGCCGCGCAGGACCTGATGGTCGCCGAGGCGGACGCGGCGATGCCGCGGAACCCGTTCACCGCGCACCACCTGCCCGGCTCGCACACGCCGTTCGCCACCCGGCCGCGGGAGCTCGCCGCGACCCTGCTGTCCACACTGGACTGATCAGGCCTCCAGGGCCGCGATCCTGGTGTCGAGGTAGGCGTCCCAGTCGGCGGCGCGGCTGCGCAGGTGCGGTTCGATCCGGTCGTCGGTGTGCACCATGAACCGGTTCGCCAGCACCGCGTCGGCCAGCAACTCGCCGACGGAGCCGGGTTGCCGCGCCTCGAACTCGGCACCGGGGCCGCGGGTCGCGGTCGGCGGCCCGAACGAGCGGATCGACCCGGCGATGCCGGTCACCACCGGGCCCGGGCACAGCACGGTCACCCCGATGCCCTGCGGCCGCAGGTACAGCGCGAGCCCTTCGGAGAGCTGGACCAAGGCGGCCTTCGACGCGGCGTAGGGCAACCGGTCGTAGGCGTAGCTGAACAGTCCGGCGAACGAGGCGGTGTTGACCAGGTGCCCCGATCCGCGCTCCAGCAGCAGCGGCAGGAAGACCGCGTTGCTGCGCACCACGGACAGCAGGTTGACGTCGAACACCCGCTGCCACTCCGCGACGGGGATGTGCTCGGGCAGCCCGCGGGTGAGGACCCCGGCGTTGTTCATCACCAGGTGGACGTCGCCGAACTCGGCGAGGGCGGCGTCGCGCACCCGCTCGAACTCGCCGTCCCGAGCCACGTCGCAGGTGACGGCGACGGCCGATCCGCCGTCGGCGCGGATCTCCGCGGCGGCGCGTTCGGCACCGGTTCCGTCGACGTCGGCGAGGACGATCCGCGCCCCGCGGCGGGCGAAGGACCCGGCCGCGGCACGTCCGATCCCGCTCGCCGCACCGGTGATCACCGCGACCGCATCGCGCATAGTGTCCACTGTGGTCTTCCCTCCCGCCGGTCCCGCCGAGCACGGGACGTCCTGCGGTTCTACCCCGGATCGGCCCCGCCGGGCGTCGCCCGGATGGACGCCGGCGAGGTCCGGACCACCGGATTCCTGTGACGCAGCACACGTCCTCAGTGCGAAGCAGAATCTTGATCGGTTCCAGAAAGTTCTCCAGAATGCTGCACGTGCCGAGCGACACCAGGGACTACCGGCGCATGCTGCGCGAGGCGGAGCTGCGCGTGACCCGCCCCCGCGTGGCCGTGCTGGCCGCGGTGCACGAACGCCCGCACGCCGGTACCGAGTCCATCATCGACGCCGTGCGCGGCGAACTCCCCAAGGTCTCGCACCAGGCCGTCTACGACGTGCTGCGCGCGCTGACCGCCGCGGGGCTCGTGCGCCGCATCCAGCCGATGGGCTCCGTCGCCCGCTACGAGGCCAGGGTCGGCGACAACCACCACCACGTGGTGTGCCGGTCCTGCGGGGTCATCGCCGACGTCGACTGCGCCGCGGGCACCGCGCCCTGCCTGGCCGCCTCCCACTCCCACGGCTTCGAGATCGACGAGGCCGAGGTCATCTACTGGGGCCTGTGCCCCGGATGCGGCTCCACTTCGGATTCCGCCCGACACCACTGATCCCGAAAGGAATTCCCGGTGACCGACAGCGCTGACGCCGCGACCGGGGGCTGCCCCGTCGCGCACGGCATCCCCCACCCCACCCAGGGCAACGGCAACTCCACCTGGTGGCCGAACCGCCTCAACCTGAAGCTGCTCGCCAAGAACCCCGCGGTCGCGGACCCGATGGGCGAGGACTTCGACTACGCGGCCGAGTTCCGCACCCTCGACCTGCCCGCGGTGAAGCAGGACATCCAGGACGTCCTCACCACCTCGCAGGACTGGTGGCCCGCCGACTTCGGGCACTACGGCCCGCTGATGATCCGGATGGCCTGGCACAGCGCGGGCACCTACCGGGTCAGCGACGGCCGCGGTGGCGGCGGCGCCGGTCAGCAGCGGTTCGCGCCGCTGAACAGCTGGCCGGACAACGTCAGCCTGGACAAGGCCCGCCGCCTGCTGTGGCCGGTGAAGCAGAAGTACGGCCGCAAGCTGTCCTGGGCCGACCTGCTGATCCTCGCGGGCAACGTGGCGCTGGAATCCATGGGCTTCCCGACCTTCGGCTACGCCGGTGGCCGCGTCGACACCTGGGAGCCCGAGGACGACGTCTACTGGGGCGCCGAGACCACCTGGCTCGGCAGCGACAAGCGCATCTCCGGTGGCGAGCGGCGCGACCTCGAACAACCGCTGGGCGCCACCCACATGGGCCTGATCTACGTGAACCCGGAGGGTCCCGAGGGCGAGCCGGACCCGATCGCCGCCGCCCGCGACATCCGCGAGACCTTCGGCCGGATGGCGATGAACGACGAGGAGACCGTCGCCCTCATCGCCGGTGGTCACACCTTCGGCAAGACCCACGGCGCCGCCCCCGACTCGAACCTGGGGCCGAACCCGGAGGCCGCGCCGCTGGAGACCCAGGGCCTCGGCTGGACCAACGGCCACGGCACCGGCAAGGGCGCCGACACCATCACCAGCGGGCTGGAGGTCACCTGGACCTCCACCCCCACCCAGTGGGGCAACGGCTTCTTCGAGAACCTCTTCGGCTACGAGTGGGAGCTGTACCAGGGCCCCGGCGGCGGCTGGCAGTGGAGGCCGAAGGACGGCGGCGGCGAGGGCACCGTCCCCGACGCGCACGACGCGTCGAAGAAGATCGCGCCGAACATGCTCACCACCGACCTCTCGCTCAAGCTCGACCCGATCTACGAGCAGATCTCCCGCCGGTTCTGGCAGAACCCGCAGGAGTTCGCCGACGCGTTCGCCCGCGCCTGGTTCAAGCTGACCCACCGCGACATGGGCCCGGTCGACCGCTACCTCGGTCCGGAGGTCCCCGCCGAGGAGCTCATCTGGCAGGACCCGATCCCGAAGCCGGACCACGAGCCGGTCGGCGCCGCGGAGGTCGCCGAGCTCAAGGAGCGCATCGCCGCCACCGGGCTCACCGTGCAGCAGCTCGTCGGCACCGCCTGGGCCGCGGCCTCCTCGTTCCGGGGCAGCGACAAGCGCGGCGGCGCCAACGGCGGCCGCATCCGGCTGGAGCCGCAGCGCAGCTGGGAGGTCAACAACCCCGACCAGCTCGCCACCGCGATCAGCGCGCTGGAAGGCGTCCAGGAGTCCTTCAACGCCGCGGGCGGCAAGCAGGTCTCCTTCGCCGACCTCGTGGTGCTCGCCGGCTCGGTCGGCGTCGAGCAGGCCGCGAAGGCCGCGGGCCACGACGTCGAGGTCCCGTTCACCCCGGGCCGCGGCGACGCCACCGCCGAGCAGACCGACGTCGAGTCCTTCTCGCACCTCGAACCGGCCGCCGACGGCTTCCGCAACTACGCGGGCAAGGGCGCCGCGCTGCCCGCCGAGTACCAGCTGGTCGACCGGGCGAACCTGCTCACCCTGAGCGCGCCCGAGATGACCGTGCTCGTCGGTGGCCTGCGCGCCCTCGACGCCAACTTCGACGGCTCGAAGCTGGGTGTGCTCACCGACCGGCCCGGGACGCTGAGCAACGACTTCTTCGTCAACCTGCTCGACATGCGCACGACGTGGAAGCCCGCCGACGAGGCATCGGAGACCTTCGAGGGCCGCAACGCCGCCGGTGAGCTCGTCTGGACCGGCAGCCGCGTCGACCTCGTCTTCGGCTCGAACTCGGAGCTGCGGGCCGTCGCCGAGGTCTACGCCGCCGACGACGCGGAGGAGAAGTTCGTCCGCGACTTCGTCGCCGCCTGGCACAAGGTGATGGAGCTCGACCGCTTCGACCTCGCCTGATCCACGACCGTTCCACGACCGGCGAGCCCCCGTCCGCGCACCGGCGGACGGGGGCTCGTCGCGTTGGCCCGTCCGCCGCACCGTCGGACGCCCCGGCTCGGCCAGGTGGCCGTGTTCCCGGCGAACCCCGCCCACCCCCTCGACCCGGCTGTTAGAAAGGATCTCGACGGCGAACCCGGGGGGATGCACCGTGGACATCGACCGGACGCGACGAGAGCTCACGCTCTTCGCCGACTACCACAGCTTCGAGATCCGCGACGCGCACGCGGACTACGACCTGGCCGCCATCGACGACACCACCGCGGACCTGCGCCGCGACCTGATCTCCAGCCGCGACGGCGTGGTCACCATCGGCACCGCGCGCCGCCGCGACGTCCGCGTCGTCATCGAGATCGGCGCCGAGGCACCCGGCTGCGAACTCGCCTCCTGGGACCACGTCACCGAGGCCTCCGTGGAGATCGCCAGCGGGCAGATCCTGGTGCTCGGCGGCTCCGACAGCAGGCACAGCGCGCACCACTTCCCCGTGCCGGTGGGCGTCTACCGGGTCCGGACGCGCTGCGCCGGGTTCGGCACCATCAGCGCCGACGGCACCGACGGGGCCGAGGTCTACCGGGTGCAGATCTGGCCGGGCACCGCGCGGCGCACCACCGTCCTCAAGCGCTTCACCGGCGAGCTCCCCCGCCGCTGACCGCCCGACCACCACCAGGCTCGGCGGACGGCGGCATCCGTTGCGCCGATCACCGCGTTCACCTGATCTTCGCGCGGCGCGCCGTTCGGCCGAGCGGGCGCATATTGCACAATGACCCGCATGGCCAGCGACGAGAGCACCGCCGACGACCGGCTCACCCCCGCGGACCCCCGCACCGAGCCGAACCCGCAGCACGGCGAGCTCGATCACGCCGAAACCGATCACACCGGACCGGTCCGCGAAGAGCCGACGCACGCGGAGAAGCTCCAGCACACCCGCACCGCCGGGACCTGGGCCGCCGTCGTCGTCGCGACCATCGCGCTGATCGTGCTGCTGGTGTTCATCCTGCAGAACCTGCAGCCCACCTCGGTCACCTTCCTCGGCCTGCGCGGCGACCTGCCGGTCGGCGTGGCGCTGCTGCTGGCCGCCGCGATCGGCGGGCTGCTCGTGGCGCTGGTCGGCGCGGCGCGCATCCTGCAGCTGCGCCGCACCGCCAACCGCCGCAACCGCTGACGCCCCGCGAGCGCGACACCACCAGTACCGCGACGATCCGGAACCCGCGAGTTCCGCGACCGCCAACGGTCGGCGACGGCTCGCGCGGGTCGAGCTCGCACCCGCCGCCGTCCGGCGCCCGCCCGGTCCCACAGGCGGCCCCGGCCCGTCCGAACCGGACGAGCCGGACCGTTCGCCGCGCCGGGTCCCGGATCACGTCCCCGGGTGGCACGGCGCGGACTTCGCGCTCGTCCGGTCGGCGTACATTTGACGCGGGCGCGGGCCGCGGCGCGCGCCCGCAGCACCGAGTCCGCCCCGGTTCGCCGGCCGCAGCACCGAGAGAGTTGATCGGGTGAGTGCCCCCACGGTGACCACGCAGGACCGCGCCGACGGGCAGCCCCGACCCCGACTCCTCCGCCGGGCCGCGCCGTGGCTGCGCGCCGCCGCCGCGGTCCTCGCCGGGCTGCTGCTCTACGCCGCTTCCCCGCCGCGCGACCTGTGGTGGCTGGCGCCGCTCGCGGTCGCGCCGCTGGCCGTGGTGGTGCACGGCCGCCGCACCCGCGCCGGGTTCGGCCACGGCCTGCTGTTCGGGCTGGGCTACATGCTGCCGCTGCTGGGCTGGATCCAGGACTTCCTCGGCGTCCAGTTCGGCCCGTGGCCGTGGCTCGGGGTAGCGCTGGTCGAGGCAGTGTTCCTCGGGCTCGCCGGGGCGGGCATGGCGCGGGTGAGCCGGTTGCCGGGCGCTCCGGTGTGGATGGCGGCGGTGTTCGTGCTCGCGGAGGTGCTGCGCGACTCCCAGCCGTTCGGCGGCTTCCCGTGGGGGCGGCTGGCGTTCACCCAGCCGTCCGGGGCGCTGCTGCCGCTGGCCTCGGTGGGCGGTGCCGTGCTCGTCACCTTCGCCGTCGCGCTCGTCGGCTGCGGGCTCGGCGTGCTGGTGCTGCGGCTGCGGGCCCGGGACCGGTGGGTCGTCCCGGCGGCCGCCGCGCTGGTGCCGCTGCTGGCGGGTGCCGCGCTGCAGCCCTCGATCGGCGTCGAGCCGCAGGCGGGGACCGCGCGGGTCGCGGTCGTGCAGGGGAACGCGCCGGACATCGGCCTGGACCTGCTCTACGAGGACGACGTGCTGCACGACAACCACATCCGTGGTGCCGGGCAGCTGGCCGCGGACGTCGACGCAGGCCGGGTGCCGCGCCCCGACCTGGTGGTGCTGCCCGAGCAGGTCGGCAGCTGGGGACCGACGCGCTACGACCCGCAGCTCACCGCCGTCACCGAACGGCTCGGCGTCCCGGTCGTCGCGGGCGGCTTCGCGGTGGACCGGGACGGCACCTTCCGCAACCGCATCGTCGCGTGGAACCCCGGTTCCGGCGCCGGGGACGAGTACGCCAAGCAGCACCTCGTCCCGTTCGCCGAGACCATCCCGATGCGCTCGGTCGCCCGCCTGGTCAGCCCGTTCGTGGACCGCTTCCAGCAGGACATGGTGCCGGGCGACCTGCCCGGCGTGCTGCGGGCCGGCGCGGTCCGGCTCGGCGTCGGGCTCTGCTACGACGTCGCCTACGACGACGTGTTCGCCGGGGCGGCCCGGGACGGCGCCACGCTGCTCGCCGTGCCCACCAACAACGCCTGGTACGGGCACTCCGAGATGAGCTGGCAGCACCTGGCGATGTCCCGGCTGCGGGCGGTGGAGCACGGCCGCGCCGTCGTCGTGTCCGCGACCAGCGGCATCAGCGCCATCATCGCCCCGGACGGGACCATCGCGAACCGCTCGGAGCAGTTCACCGCGCAGAACCTGGACGGCGAGGTCCCGCTGCGCACCGAACGGACCCCAGCCACCGCGCTCGGCGCCGCCCCGACCTGGGCGCTGTCGCTGCTCGGCGCCGGTGCGCTCGTCGCCACCGCGCGGCGGCGCACCCACGACAAGAACTGATACGCCCCGCCGCGCGTTCACCTGGGGGACGTGCGGCCCGAAGGAGGAACGTCATGACGGACCGGCACGCCCCCGACGGTGCAGCGGGGCCGTCCGGCTCGGCCCTGGTGGTCATCCCCACCTACGACGAGCGGGAGAACCTGGGCCCGGTGGTGGCGCGGCTGCACGCCGCGCTGCCCGCCGCCCACGTGCTCGTCGTCGACGACGGCAGCCCGGACGGCACCGGCGAGCTCGCCGACGAGCTCGCGGCGGCCGACGATCGGGTCCACGTGCTGCACCGCACCGACAAGGCCGGTCTCGGCGCCGCCTACGTCGCCGGGTTCGAATGGGCGCTGGCGCACGACTACGCGGCGGTCGTGGAGATGGACGCCGACGGTTCGCACGCGCCGGAGGACCTGGCGCGGCTGCTGGCGATGCTGGAGGAGACCGGCGCCGACGTGGTGATCGGTTCCCGCTACGTGCCGGGCGGCCGGGTGGTGAACTGGCCGTGGTACCGGCAGGCGCTGTCCCGCGGCGCGAACCTGTACTCGAAGTACACCCTCGGGGTGCCGGTGAACGACAGCACCGCCGGGTTCCGCGCTTACCGCCGCGAGGTGCTGGCGGAGCTGGCGCTGCACGACGTCGCCTCGCACGGCTACTGCTTCCAGGTGGATCTGACGCTGCGGTCGGTGGAGGCCGGTTTCACCGTGGTCGAGGTGCCGATCACCTTCACCGACCGCGAGTTCGGCGAGTCGAAGATGAGCGGCGACATCGTCCGCGAAGCACTGGTCCGGATCACCGGGTGGGGCGTGCGCCGCCGCGTCGCCCAGCTGCGCGACCTGCTGCCGGGCGGCTGACCGACCGGTGGCGTTCCCGCCGAGCCCGCGGACCGGACCGAGGGCCCGGACACGAAGACGCCTGGGCTCCCCCGCACGGGGCCCAGGCGTTCGATGTGCTCAACCCGCTAGGTGCGGGGTGGTGCTGTGTCGCTCGGTCAGGCGGAGTGGCTGCGCCGGCCGCGCAGCACTTCCAGCCGCTCGTTGAGCAGCTCCTCCAGTTCGGGGATGCTGCGGCGTTCGAGCAGCATGTCCCAGTGGGTGCGCGGCGGTTTGGCCTTCTTCTGCTCCGGTTCCGATCCATCGATGATCTTGGATTCGGAGCCGTGCAGGCGGCACTCCCAGGTCGGCGGGATCTCGGCGTCGTCGGAGAACGGCACCTCGAACTCGTGGTCCTTGGGGCAGGCGTAGCGCACCGTCCGGCGCGGTGCGAGGTCGTGGTTGCGGTCGGTCTCGTAGCTGACCGCTCCGAGCCGGCTGCCACGCAGAACGCGATCGGCCATGACGGTTCCTTTCACTTCGGCCCGGAGCAGCGTCCGGACGGGTTGTGCTCACCGAGTGCAACGACGGACCGGCCGTCGCCTGTTCCCGGCGCGGGACTTTCGGTTGCCGTCGGTGACGTTATTCACTCGTCAACGACATCGTCCCCTCTAGAGATGCAAGCGGGGCGCGTTCGTGACGCGTTCTCGCTCCCGCAACCTAAAGGTTCCACCGAACAGGTGATAGTGCCAGATGAGTTGTAACTAAGGGCAAGTTAACCTTCGCTCTCTTGTCGGAATTGCAAGCGAGATCACCTGCAGGCCACCGGACCTGCCCGGAACTCGATCACGTTGTGTATCGGTACTCCGCATCCCAGACCTGCGACGCTGCGTACCGGCATATGCCAATGATGCCGGTACGCTCACCACATCGCATCACTGGCCCGGGTAGACCCCTCTTCGATTCAGAGGCGCTCCGGAGGCCGGTTCCCGACCGCCTCGATCGCCCGCCGCACCGGCACCATCGAGACCAGCACCAGCCCGACGACGAAGAAGACCACCAGCGAGATGATCGCCAGCCGGAACGACCCGGTGGCCTGCCCGACCCCGGCGAAGACCAGCGGACCCAGCCAGGACGTGGACCGCTCCCCCACCTCGTAGAGCGAGAAATACTCGGCCTCCTTGCCCTCCGGCACCATCTGGCTGAACAACGAGCGGGACAGCGCGTTGGTGCCGCCGAGCACCAGCCCGATGCCGACGGCCAGCCCGTAGAACTGGAGCTGCTGACCAGCCTGGACGAAGTAGGCCGCGGCCAGCACCCCCACCCAGACCACCAGACTGATCATGATCGTCTTCTTCGCGCCGATCCGGCCTGCCAGCAGGCCGTGCAGCACCCCGCCGACGAAGGCGATGAACTGCACGATCAGCAACGTGATGATCAGCGACTCCTGGGGCAGCCGCAACTCCATGTCACCGTACTGAGCGGAGACCTGGGTGACGGTCGCGATCCCGTCGGTGTAGATCATGTACGCGCCGAGGAAGGCCAGCGTCAGCGGGAACCCGCGCGCCTGCTTGACGGTCGAGGCGAGCTGCTTGAAGCCCGCGGTGATCACCGAGGCTCCCCGCTCCCCGCCCTCCGGCTGGTGGTGGCGCCCCAGGACCGCCAGCGGCAGCAGCGTGAACACCGCCCACCAGATGCCGGAGGAGACGAACACCAGGCGCACCGCGGCGTCCTCGCCGAGCCCGATCGCGTCGTGCCCGAGGTACAGACCCAGGTGCAGCGCGAGCGCGGTCCCGCCGCCGAGGTAGCCGAACGCCCAGCCGCGCGAGGACAGCGCGTCCCGCTCGTCGGCGTCGGCGATCTCCGGCAGGAACGAGTAGTAGACGACGACCGACGCCCCGAAGCAGATGTTCGCGGCGATGAAGAAGACCAGCCCCCACCGCCAGTTCCCGGTGCCGACCAGTCCGAGCAGCGAGGTGGCGAGCGCACCGCCGAAGGCGAACAGCGCGAGCATGCCGCGCTTGTTCTGCGTCCGGTCGGCGATGGCGCCGGTGATCGGCAGCACCAGCACCTGCACCACGGTGGCCGCCGAGAGCAGGTACCCCCACAGCGAGCCGGCCGGGAACACCAGGCCCAGCACCGAGATGTCGCAGTCGACGAGCGAGTTGCCGCCGGGGCAGGCCGCGCTCCCGTTGCGGGCGACGTCCGCGGTGGCGGCCTCGGTGGCCACGCTCGTCAGGTACAGCGAGAGGAAGACCGTCGTCACCGACGTCGGGAACACCGAGTTGGCCCAGTCGTACCAGCACCAGCCTCGCTGCTCCCGGCGTCGTCCCACCGCGTCCGGCGGAGCTCCGCCCAGCACGCTCATACCTCTCCGTCCTCAAGTGTTCACTCGATAGGGGTAACGGGGACTGTATCGGCTCCGGATCAAGGCTCGATCGCGGTGCGATGATCTTGGTGCCGACCGGCTCCGCCACCCCTCTTCCCCAGAATCAGGTCCGCTCCGGCGCCGTCCCGCCGAAGCGCTCGCCCAGCACCTCGCGCAGCAGGTCCGGCCGATCGGTCACGAGCCCGTCGACCCCCAGGTCGAGCAGCCGCCGCATCTGCTCCGGCTCGTCCACCGTCCACGCGTGCACTTCCCGCCCCCAGCGGTGCGCCGTGCGCACGAACCGCGGATCCACCACCTGGATCCGCCCGCGCCGCGGCGGCACCTGCGCGGCCGCGCCGTCCACGCGGGACCGCAATCCCCAGCCGCCGTAGCGCGACGCCCCCCACAGCGTCGTCACCGCTCGCCGCCCCATCGACGTCAGCAGCGCCTCGCCCCCGCCCCGGCGGAGTTCGCGGAGCCGCCGGTCGTCGAAGGACGCGAGGCAGACCCGGTCCCACGCGTCGTGCCTGCGCACCACCTCCAGCACCGGCCGGACGGCGGTGTCCTCCTTGACGTCGATGTTGAGCAGCGCCTGCGGCAGCTCCTCCAGCACGTCGTCGAGGCGGGCGACCGGTTCCCGGCCGCCGATGCGGGCGGAACCGACCGCAGACCACGGCAGCCGACGGATAGTACCGCGCCCGTCGGTGGTGCGATCCAGGCTCGGATCGTGGTGCAGCACGACGACGCCGTCGGCGGTGGCGTGCACGTCGGTCTCGACGTAGCGGTAGCCCTCGGCGACGGCGCGGCGCAGCGCGCTCAGCGAGTTCTCCATGTCGTGCAGGTCGCCGAGGTGCCAGCCTCGGTGGGCGAACGCGCGCGGCCAGGGCCCCTGGAGGAACGGGTGGGTCACGGGAGCTCGGGTCCTTTCACGAACCGGGCGGGCGTGGGGACCGCCCCACTCTGCCCGACGCGATCCGCCCAGCGGCACCCGCACCGGCGTGGCAACGAGATGTTCGCCGCGGGGTCGCATTACCGTTGCGCACCGTGGACAGCCCGCCCGAGATCGAACAGACCGCCCCGCTTGGTCCCGAGACCGCCCGTCGTCGCGCCGAGCGGCACTGCTCGTGGTGCGGCCGCAGGCTCACCTCCTCCGGGCGGCAGGGCAGGCCGCGGTTGTACTGCACCCAGTCGTGCCGGCAGCGCGCCTACGAGCGGCGCGGCGCGGTGCAGCGCTCCGGGCTGCCCGAGGACGCGGTGGTGCTCTCGGCCGCCGAGATCGCCGACCTGCAGGACCGGCTGTTCCAGCTGCGCTGCGCGGCCGAGGACGTCGGCACCGCCGCCGAGGACGGCGCGAGCACCGCGGAGCTGCGGAAGATGGCCGCCGAGGTCGTCGCGGTCGCCGCCGAGCTCGAACGCCTCCGCTGATGCCGTTCGCCCGAGCGGCTTCGGGCGACTCCCGAGTCGAACTGCTCTGGCGGCCGCCGCGCGCACCCGCCACCCTCGGAGGCCGCGCCTGCGAAGGGAGTCCCGTGTTCCTGCCCGCGAAGACCGTGCTGGTCGGCGTCGACGGTTCGCAGCACTCGTCCCGCGCCGCGAGGTGGGCGGCCGCGGAGGCCGCGCGGCTCGGCGCCTCGCTGCACCTGGTGCTCGCGCACGACGCGGCGCACCGGGACCGCGCCGAGGAGCAGGTCCGCGAGATCGCCGTCGAGTGCCGCGCCGCCGAACCGGACCTGCACGTGCGCGCGCAGGCGGTGACCGCCGACCCCGCCGAGGACCTGGTCGCCCGCTCGGCCGACGCCGCGCTGCTCGTCGTCGGCTCCCGCGGGCGCGGCGCGGTGCGGGACGCGTTGCTGGGTTCGGTGAGCACCGCGGTCGCCACGCACGCGGGTTGTCCCGTCGTGGTGGTCCGCGGCGAGCCGCGCGGTAGCGGGCCCGTGGTGGTGGGGCTCGACCTCTCGCCCACCAGCAGGCCCGCGCTGCACTTCGCCTTCGACCGCGCGGACCGCGGCGACGCTGAGCTGGTGGTGGCGCAAGCGCTGCCGGACGCCTACTTCCTCCCATCGATCCTGGAGGACCCGGAGCGCCAGCGACTCCAGGAGGACGCCGAGCAGCAGGTCGGCGGGCAGCTCGCCGGGTGGCGCGAGCGCTACCCCGAGGTGGTGGTGCGCCGGGTCGCGACCGACCAGCACCCGGTGGAGGCGCTGTGCTCGCAGGCGGTCGGCGCCCGGCTGCTCGTGGTGGGCCACCGCTCGCGGAGCGCCGCGGCGACCCGGCTGGGCTCGGTGGCGCTGGGCTCGCTGCACCACTCGCCGTGCCCGGTGGCGGTCGTGGGCGACCAGGTCGACCTGGACTGGTAGCGGCCCGCGAGGTGCGGGGAGCGGTCAGCGCGCTTCGGCGAGGCGCTTGAGGTGGTCCAGGGTCGCGGTCATGTTCCGCTCCAGGTCACCCAGCCGCCGCCGCACGAATTCCTCCTCCGCTTCCGGCTTCCGCTCGATCGCCGCGGTGAGCCCGGAGCGGTGCGTGCCCAGCCGGACCGCGTACTCCAGGTCCGTTCCGCCGTCGCGCGGGGCGAGGGCGAACCGCCAGGTGGCGATGGGATCCTCCGGGTCCGCCACCGCCCAGCCGAAGGCGCGGCCCGGCTCGCACTCGACGACGTGCGAGGTGGTCGTCCACTCCCCCAGCAGGTCGTTGCGGTTGTGGCCGTGGAACCGCGCGCCGAGCCGGGGTCCGGCGGCACCGTCCAGCCACTCCACGGCCTGCAGTTCGGTGCTGGCCGCGGGCAGCAGCGCGATGTCGGACACGACCGGCCACACCTGCTCCGGGGTCGCGTCGATCCAGGTGCGCGCGCCGGCCGTCGGCCGGTCGGCGAGCCGCGCGCTCGTCCGCTCCATCGTGGAACGCCCTCCTCCGCCGCGATGGGCGGCGCGGTGCCGCCCGCGCGGAACGTTCCACCCGGCGCACCCGTGGCGTCAAGGCGCTCGCGAGTACCGGACCGGCACCGCGGAGTCCGAAGAGGACACTCCGCGGGCCTCGGCGCGCGGCGAGCGCCGTCCGTAGCATGGAGCGGTGGCAGCGAGCGGAGGACGCGCGGTGGGCATGGCATCGGCCGCACCGGCCGGAGGGCGCGTTCGAGCAGGTCAGCGGCATGATCCGAGGGCTGTGCCGGACGCCGGGCGTGGTATGATCAACCCGCGACTCCGCGACTCCGCGACTCCGCGACTCCGCGACTCCGCGACTCCGCGACTCCGCGACTCCGCGACTCCGCGACG
>NZ_JAIUKB010000061.1:0-17364 GCF_020176785.1 Saccharopolyspora sp. 6V
CCGCGACTCCGCGACTCCGCGACTCCGCGACTCCGCGACTCCGCGACTCCGCGACTCCGCGACTCCGCGACTCCGCGACTCCGCGACGGCCCCTCCTAGCGCCGGGTGGTCGACGCCGGGCAGCATGGGCCGGTGCTCACTCGATCACCGGACGACACCGTGACGCGTGAGCCGCGGCGCGGCCGGGTCGCCGCGGACGAGCCGGAGCACGGCACGTTCGGCCCGGTGCGCACCGTGCTGGTCATCGCCCGCACCATCACCTCCACCGCCCGCCTGCTGGACGCGCTGCGGTTCTTCCGGGACGACTTCCGCGTGGACCTGGTGTTCACCGTGAACGACACCTCCCCGCACAGCGGCGGCGCGCTGGAGCTGCTGCGCGAGGCGCGCGCCGAGCGGATCGTCCCGTGGTCGGCGGTGCACGACCTCCCGTACGCGCTGGCGATCTCGGCGAGCGAGAACATCGACTTCGCCGAGTTGGACCTGACCCGGCCGGTGGTGGTGCTGCCGCACGGCATCGGCTTCAACAAGCACGTGCACGACCCGAAGACCGGCGGGACCAGGCTGGCGGGCCTTCCGCCGGAGTACGCGCTGCGCAGCGGGAAGGTACTGCTGACGCTGGCGCACGAGTCGCAGCACCGGCAGCTGGCGGCGGTGCGCCCGGAGGTCGCGGGCAACACGGCCGTGGTCGGCGATCCGACCTTCGACCAGCTGCGCGCGAGCCTGCCACTGCGGGACCGGTTCCGGCGGGAGCTGGATCTGCGCGGCCGCAGGCTGGTGCTGCTGAACTCGACGTGGGGCGAGGAGTCGGCGCTGGGCCGATCACGGGAGCTGGCCCGGCGGTTGTGCGCGGAGCTGCCCGCCGACGAGTACCGGGTGGCGCTGGCGATGCACCCGAACATCTGGTCCCGCTACGGCGATCTGCGGGTGCGGACCTGGTTCGCGGACGCGCTGGACGCGGGATTGCTGCTGCTGCCGCCGGACGGGGGCTGGCAGGCGGCGCTGGTGGCCGCGCACCAGGTCGTCGGCGATCACGGCTCGGTGAGCCTGTACGCGGCGTGCTTGGGCAAGCCGCTGCTGCTGGCATCGGTCGGCGCGGAGAGCGTGCCGGGCACGCCGGTGGCGGCGTTGGCGGACACCGCCGAGCACCTCGACGTGACGGGGGACCTGCGCGAGCAGTTGGACGGGTCGTGGCGGACGCACGCACCGGCCCGGTTCGCCGAGCTGCCCGGGCAGGTGTTCGCGCACCTCGGCGAGGCGACCGGGGTGCTGCGGGAGGTGCTCTACCGCTTGCTGGAGCTGCCGGTCCCGGCCGGGGAACCACCGCTGCTGCAACCCGCGACCCCGCGGCCGTACCGGCGGGAACCGGCCTCGTTCGAGGTGTTCACCGAGTGCACCGGGCCGGGCCGGATCGCGGTGCGGCGGTATCCGGCGGCGGTGCGCCGGGCCGATGCGCCGGTGCGGGAGTCGGCGGTGCAGCGGCATCTGGCGGTGCGGGAGGACGAGCCGCGGCTGCTGCGGCACCAGTCCGCGGCGGTGCTGGTGCGCGAGGGGACGTGCGCGGACGAGGCCGCGGCGCTGACCTGGACCGACCAGGCCCGGGCGGAGTTCCCGGGCGCCCGGGTGTGGCTGGCCGCCCACCCGAACGGCATGACCGCCGCTGTCCGGAACGGACGGACGATGCGCCTCTCCGCCCCCGGCGCCGACCCGATGCTGGTGGCATCGGCCGCGCACGCCATCGTCCTCAATGGACTCACCAGTGGCGACTTCACGATCTCCTGCGGTGCCGAGGAATTCCGGCTGACCGCCACCGAGCGCTGACCCGGTACGCGGGCTCGGAGCCACGACCGGCGGAGCCCGGCCAGAACAAGAGGCTCACGGGTGCACCCACCCTCTCTTCCCAGCCGGAGGGGCACGGTTCGCCAAACGATGCCGGCGGCGAGCGGCCGTCACGGTTCCGGTCGAGTTCACGGGTGTCCACCGGGACGTCAGCGGTCGGACCACCGCGCCTCAGGGCAACGCGGCCGGGCGAGCGGTCGCGCTAGGCGGTTTCGCTGAGGCCACTGGTCAGTTCGTGGCTGAGGAGCCTTGACACGGGCTGGGAGCCGTGTGCACCGTTCCCCCGGCTCGTCCGAGCCAGCCGAGCTAGGGCCCACAGCATCCCTTCTCCACATGAGGTCGTCCCATGAATCATCTCGCCGATCGTGCCGCCATCCACGATCTCAACACTCGTTACGCGGTTGCTTTCGACGGCTTCCGGCTGAATGAGTCCGCTGACTGCTGGGCCGAGGATGGCGTCCTCGACGAACGCGAGACCGGCTTCGGCCTGTTCCAAGGGCGCGAGGCGATACGCGACTTCTTCCGCGACTCGCTCTTCGCCCATGCCCGCTACGTCATCCACGTCATGTTCAACCACCTGGTGACGGACATCGAGGGCGACCGCGCGACGGGGAGTGTCTTCTGCCTCGTGGAAGTGGTGAAGAACGACGGCGGCTACGTTCGTTCCCACGTCAAGTACGAGGACGACTACGTTCGCGTGGACGGACAGTGGAAGTTCGGCAGCCGCGTCATCAAGCCTTCCTTCCCGGGTGCCCCGGTGTGAGCCCTGGAAGTTCGATTTGGATCGCCTTGCGGACCACAGGAAGATGCCTGCCATGTGGAGTCCGGCCAGGTATGTGGTCGCGGTCTGCTCAAAGCGGGTGGCGGGACCGCGCCACTGCTGCAAGCGGTTGATGCACCGTTCGACGGTGTTGCGCTGCTTGTACGCCTCGCGGTCGAAGGCGGGGGTTGCCCCCTCGGCTGCCGCGCCACAGTCGGTGGCCTTGCCGGCCCGCCGGGACAGGGATCACCGCCCGGATACCGCGCTTGTCCAGGTACTGGCGGACACGATCGTGGAGTCCACCGAAACCGAGGCAGGCTGCGGTTGTGGGCCGTCGACGGCACCTGGAAGCGGGTGTTCACCGCGTTGACGACCCAGGCCGACGCGGACGAAGACCTCAACTGGGTCACCGTGAGGTGGCCGACGTGATCGCCTTCAAGATCTAGACCGGCACGCAGCAGGGCCGCCCGCCAGAGGAGTACGGCAACTGGCGGAGTGTCCGGTCCGATCCGCGTCCACTGCGCGTCAGTCAGCGGCATACCCGGGCCGACGACTGGCTGATCCGAACGAAACCGCCTAGGCGTGGTGGAGCCGTCGGTGCCGAACAGGCCCTGCGGTGCGCCGGTTGCGGTGGTGGTGCGATCGTGCCGGGAAGGCGGGCAGCCCCCGGGATTCCGCCGTCCGCCGCACCGGACGGATTCGAAGCCGGGCGGTCAGCCCAGCGCGGCCAGTGCTTCTCGCACGCCGCCGGCGCGGGGGCTGCCGTACCGCTCGTAGACGGCGAGCGCGGCGCGCAGGTTCTCCTGCTGCAATGCGGCATCCCCGCTGGTGGCGGCGACGTCGGCGAGCGCTTCCCGCGCCTGCGCCGCGTAGTAGTGGTCCTCCCCCGCAGTGAGCACCGCGATGGCGTCGCGCAGCGCCGCGGTGGCGTCGTCGAGCGCGCCGAGGTGCGCGTGCGCGGTGCCGATGGCGGCGAGGGCGCGTCCGGCCATCCGCTCGTCCGGCACCGCCCTGATCAGCCGCAGCGCGTCCCGCAGCGTGTCGAGCGCTCGCGCGTGCTCGCCGAGGGCGTCTTCGGCGCAGCCGAGGAAGTAGCCGACGAAGGCCCGTCCGCGCGCGTCCTCGGCGGCGGTGAACAGCTCGATCGCCCGCCGGTAGTCGAGGACGGCGGCGGCGGGATCACCGGTGGCGTCGTGGTACCGCCCGACGAGTTCGTGCACGGAGGCCGTGAGCCGCGGTTCCCCGATCCGTTCGGCGACCGGCAGCGCGGCGTCGAGTTCCGCACGCGCGCGGTCGAGGTGGCCGAGGTCGGTGAACGCGCGGGACGCGAAGCTGCCCAGCCGCGCGGCGGCGTCGGGACGGTCGTCGAGTTCGGCGGCGCGCACCCCGAGTTCGGTGGCGCCGACCCATTCCAGCAGGTGCCGCCGGTTGACGTAGAGGGCGGTGAGCGCTTCGGCGAGCTGCCAGGCCTCCCGGTTCAGCCCACCGTCCACAGCGGACCGCAGCACCGCGGCGAGCGCGCCGCGTTCCGCGTCCATCCAGGCCAGCGCGTCCTGCTTGGCGCGGTCCCCGGTGAACGGCTGCTGCTGCCCGGCGAGCAGCTCGGCGTGCTTGGTGATGCGCAGCCGGCCGGCGCCGAGCACGGCGAGGTCGGCGAACGCGGCCCGGTGCAGGCAGTGCCGCACGATGCGCCGCAGCCCCGCGGCCCGTTCGTCGGCGGAGTCGTGCCGTTCGGCGAGGGCGCGGGCGTGCGCGCGCACCAGGTCGTGCATCCGGTACCGGCCGTCGCCCTCGTCGACGACGAGGTGCGCGTCGACCAGTTCGTCCAGGTCCCGGTACGTGCGACCAGGTCCGGCGGCGGCTTCCGCGAGGTCGCGGCCGAATTCGCCGACCGGCAGCAGCGCCAGCCGCCGGTACAGCTCGGCGGCCTCGGCGGGCAGCATCTTGTAGGCGACGTTGAACGGGGAGGTCAGACGCGCGCCGTCGGCCCGGGTCTCGGCGACGAGTTCGGCGACCCGCAGGCTCGGGTGCTTGCGGAGCGCGGCGGCCATGGACCGCAGCATCTCGGGGAATCCGCCGCAGAGCCCGGCGAGTTCGCGCATCGCCGCGGGTTCCTGCTCGGCGCGGCGCGCCCCGCACAGCGCCTGCATCAGGTCGCTGCCCGCCTCGTCGGTGAGCGGGTCGATCTCGACGACGGAGGCCTCGTCCAGCAGCAGTTCGCTGAGCCGCCGGTTGCTGGTGACCAGCACGGAGCTGCCGGGCGCGTTGGGCACGAACGGTTCGACCTCGGCGGGTTCGGCGACGTCGTCGAGCAGCACCAGCAGCGGTTTCCCGCTGGTCCAGGTCTGGTAGAGCTCGGTGCGCCCGGCGAGCGTCGGGGGCATCGCCTTGTCCTGCACGCCGAGCCGCCGCAGGCAGTCGCCGAGCGCGTCGCTGATCGCCGCCCCGTCGGCGCCGCGCAGCGTCCCGAAGTCCACGAACAGTTCGCCGCCCGGGTACGCGTCGACCTCGCCCGCGACGTGCCGGGCGGTGGCGGATTTGCCGACGCCGGGCAGCCCGGTGAGCATCACGATCTTCGAACCGCGGGTGCCGTCGCTGTGCGCGAGGTGTTCGCGCAGCCGCGCGCGTTCCCGCTCCCGGTTCACGAAGTCGCCGGTCAGCGGCCGGATCTCGTGCGGGGTGCGCGCCGGATCGGTGCCGAAGTAGTTGTCGCCGTAGTGCGCGCCCGCCTGCACCACGGGCCCGCCGACCGTGCCCGATGCGGAATTCGCGATCTCCGGCCCGTCGCTCATGCGCCCATCCTCATCACCCGGCGGTAGTCGGCACCCCACCGTACGCGACCGCCTAGCGCCCGAGGGCGAACTCGGCCGGAGCGACGAGCCGGAGTTCGCGCCCGCCCAGGTTCCGCACGGGTCAGGCGAGGGGGACGTCGAGGGTGGCGGGGGTGGTGAGCGTGGTGGTCGGGCCCGGGGGTTCGGTGGCGTAGCGGGGGTCGACGGTGTCGACGACGAGGGCGAGGCGGTGGCCGGCGGGGACGTGCCACAGCGCGGGTTCCAAGGAGAGGTCGACCGCGCGGGGTTCGCCGATCGTGCTGCGGCGCAACGTGATCGGCTTGTGGGTGATGAGCTTGCCGCCGCCCGCCGGGTCCACGTCGTAGAGGTAGCCGACCAGCGAGGTCGTCTCCGCGCGGGGGACGACGGTGGCGTGCAGCGTCGCCGCTCCCGCGACGGTGACGCCGGTCGGGTAGGGCTCGGTCTACCACACGCCCGCCGCCGCGCGGTCGAGCAGCCCGACCGGGGCGAGCGGCGGGATGCCGGTGAACTGCTGGAGCAGCCCGTTGACGAAGATCGTGCCGCTGTCGGCGGCGGTCGGGACGCCGGTGCGGACCTCGCGCCGCCACGCCGGTTGCGGCCGGTCGGACAGCAGCCCGGAGGCCGCGAGGTGCCGGGTGTCGACGGTGCCGGTGACCGACTCCCAGTCGGGGTGGTCGCGCCACGTGCCGCCGCTGATCGGCGCGAGCCGCACCGGGTTCTCGGTGTCGACGCCGTTGTCCGCGCCGCGCAGGTGGTGGTCGAACCAGCGGCGGGCGGCGTCCCACACGTCGTTGGGGAGCCCGGCGGCGCCGAACAGGTCGGGGGTGGCGTGGTCGCCCGGGGACAGCAGCAGGTGCTTGGGACCGGTGAGCCGCCGGTAGAGGCCGGTGATCTGCCCCGGCTGGAACAGCGAGTCCTCCCACGCGTTCGCCAGCAGCACCGCGGTGCCGTTCGCGTTGAGCCGGTCGACCTCGCGCAGCGGGGACCGGTCGTCGCCGAGGTGCAGCACGTCCTCGACGCGGTCCTCCCGGTAGGCGCGTTCCAGTTCCCGCAGCTCCGGGCCGAACCGGCCGGTGACGTGCCCGACGGCGAGCAGCGCTTCGGCCGCCTGGGTGCTGACGGTCTCGTTCGGGTAGAGGGAGGCGAGCAGGTCGCTCCAGCCGCTCATCGCCGCCACCGCCCGCACCCGCGCGTCCGCGGCCGCGGTGAGCACGCTGATCCCCGCGCCGTAGGAGATGCCGCCCATCCCGATCCGCGCGGGATCGGCGCCGGTGTTCGCCAACGCCCAGTCGATGACCGCGGAGGCGTCCCCGACGTCGGCCGGGCCACCCACGTCGACGGCTCCGCCGGAAGCGTAGAAGCCGCGGGCGGTGTAGGTGACCACCACGTACCCGGAGTCGTAGGCCATGCCTGCGGCGGCACCGACGTACTCGATGTTCGGCGTCGCCCAGCTGGCGGGCATCACCAGCAGCGGGAACGGGCCGTCGCCGCGCCCGGTCGGTTCGATCACCTTCGCCTCCAGCGGGACGCCGTCGGCACCGGGCACGGTCCGGTGCGTGATCGCCACCCCGGGGGCCGCGGCGGCCACCGGAGGGGCGAGCAGCGCGGCGGCCAGCACGCTGGTCGCCAGGACGAGCAGACGTCGCACGGTGGGCTCCTCTCGGGTGATCCGCGGCACAGCGCACCAGTGAACCGCACCGCGAGGCACCGATTCGGTTCAGCTCGGCGAATCCGCGCCCAACCGAGATCGAGCGCGGTCGCCGGTCCCGGAACCCCGGGGCGGTCGGCACCGCCCGGGGGTCTGCGGGTCAGCTGCGGTGGGCCACCGCGGCCTCGGTGACCGCGACGGTGCCGAGCACCAGGTCCTGCCCGGGGTCGACGGTGCAGGTCAGGTCGAACGTGCCGAGCAGGGTGCCGGAACCGTCCGCCTTCTTCGGGGTGAGCTTCGCGGTGAAGGAGTCCGCGACCGACACGGTCGCCGCCCCGGCCGCCGCGGGCGTCACCGCGGGCACCGGGCCGGCGGCGGTGACCACCAGCGGGCCCGAGTCGGGGATGGGCGTGCTGGGCACCGGCAGGTCTTGGATCACCACGTCCTGCGCGGCACCCGCCCCGTCGGTGACCACGGCGGTCACCGTGGCGGATCCTTCGACGGTCGCCGCGCCGACCAGGTCGAACCCGTTCACGGTGTCCTCCGGGACGGTCACCGCCGCGCTGAAGTCGGTGGCTTCGATGGGTTGGCCGGCGACCGCGGAGTCGGGCAGGGTCACCGCGATGTCGGTGCTGACCGGCCCCTTGCCGATCAGCGGGAAGTCGCAGGTGTAGCCGAGCGTGGTGGTCACCGGCTCCGCCGCGGCGGTTCCGGTCCCGATCGCGGTGGCGGCCAGCGCCGCCCCGGCGACCAGGGCCGCCCCGCGTCGGGCGGTTCGAGAGCGTTCGGCGTTCAGGTGCACAGTTCCTCCAGTCTGCGCGCGGCATCGGCGCCCGAGCTGCGGACACCGCCCGGCGTTCATTTCGGACCACTAGAGAACTTCCAGCCGCCGCGCGAACGCACGAGTTCGCGCGGGACATTCCGACTGAGATGAGAAGTGCGATGCCTGGCGGGAATTTCAATTGCCACCGGACGATTCGGACGCTACCGAGGGGAATCCCCCGGCACAACGTTCCGCGTGGAAAATCCGCTGCCCGCACCGAAATTCCGGCGCACGTTGTCACCGAGCTCATCACCACCGGCGCGGCGGTGCGCACAATGGATCGATCACGAACCCTCCGCCGCACCGCACGACGGCCCTCGCCGCGTTCGGATCGTGACTGTCGCGCGGACCGTCCGGCATGACACCCTCAGCGGCAACCCTGCCGGACGCGGGAGAAAGCCAGGTTGGCAAGATACGGAGTCCGGGTGACGACTGCGGCTCGCACCGGAGCACGACAGGAAGGAACCAGGTGAACGCCGACACCGCACAGGTCGACGACCTGCGACTCATCGCCCTGCCCACCGCGATGAACTGCACTGACATCTTCGTGCGCTTCACCCTCAGCGAGTGGTCGCTGCGGCCGCTCGCGGACGAGGCCGCGCAGACCACCCTCAGCATGGTGGACGCCGCGGTGCAGGCATCCGACCCGAAATCTCCGGGATTCCTCACGATCAGGTTGCGATTGCGCGGCGATTGCCTGGTCATCGAAGTAGAGGACGAGACCCGCGGCCCCGCTCCCGCCACGTTGCAGGAATTGGAGGGGAAGCGCACCGGCGTGGAGCCGTTGCGCGGAGTCGGGAACCGCCGCTGGTGCGAACTCGCGCTGCCGCCGGGGATGAACGCCTCGGCCGTTCCGCTGCCGCGCCGCGAGAAGCGCCGCTCCCCCGCCGCCGAGGCGCTGGGCGACGAGCCGGAAGAGCTGGACCCGCAGGTGATGCAGCGGCTGCTGTCCGGGTTGAACAACGCGGGCGGCGGGCACCGCAGGCCGGAGTGAGCGGAACTCCCGGACGCGGAACGGGGCGGTCTCCGCGCCTGGGAGGAACTTCGCCCCGCTGATCCCCTCGCGCCGTTCGCGCGAGGACGGCGCAGCGCCCGAGCGCGCGGAGCGGTCCGTATCATGGGCGTGTGCCGGAAGGAGCGACCGAGGTCCGCTACGACGAGGTGTTCGTCGCCGCGGTCGGTGTGCTCAACACCCGCTGGGCGCTGCACGTCGTGCACGCGCTGAGTGCGGGCCCGCTGGGCTTCAACGAGCTGCGCAGGCAGGTTCCCGGCCCCGGCCCCAGCACCCTCAAGCAGCGGCTCTCGGAACTCGCCGACGCGGGACTGGTGCGCCGCGAGGTCCTGGACGGATCTCCGCCGCGCACCCGCTATTCGCTGACCGGACGCGGCGCGGGCCTGCGGCCGATGTTCGCGGAGATGACGGCGTGGGCGACGCGGAACGGGTTGCGCCCCACCGAACCCGGTGAGGTCTCCGGCGGCGTTCTGGGGCTGTTCCAGGAGAAGTGGGCCATCCACGTGGTGTGCGTGCTGCTGACCGGGCCGCGCGGTTTCAACGAGCTGGCGCGCGAGGTCGGGATCAGCCAGGTCACGTTGTCGCAGCGGCTCAGCGAGCTGGAGCGGCGCGGGCTGGTCGACCACGACCGCGGCGGGCGGCCCGCGACCTACTCGCTGAGCCGGGCGGGCCTGGACTTCCGCGTGGTCGCCGAGCCGCTGGTCGCGTGGGCGCACGCGCTGCACGCGCACCAGGAGCGGCCGGCCGCGCACGGCTGACCGGTTCAGCTCTCGGCGGCGGTGCGGGGCCCGGGACGCGGAGTGCGCCGGACCTGTTCGGGCACCACGACCTCGTCGCACCCGTTGAGGTAGTCCGGCGTGGTGCCCAGCAGCGCGGCGAGCCCGTCCACGATCTCGGCGCGCGGGTTCGTGTTCCGGCCGCAGGCGAGCTGCTGCAGGTACTGCGTGGAGACCTTGACCTGCCGGGAGCGGTGCAGCTGGTCGGCCAGCGCCGCCAGCGAGCACCCGCGCTGCCGGTACAGGTCGCGGAACCGCTTGCCGAGGAACTGCCCGTCGCGGCCCGTGATGTAGGCCACGGAGGTCTTGAGGAGCCCGGCGAGTTCGGCGGCGTACGGCGGCAGCAGTGAATCGGGCGCCCGGCCCAATCTCGCGATCCCGTCCCTGGACACCACGACTCCCCGCTTGCGCAGGTCACGGGCCAATTCCGGGTAACCGTAGCCGCGCTGCTCGCAGAGCAACCGGAAACGCCGCGCGCTGACGCGCCGACCACCCGACACGACGAACACCCCCAGGAAGCGCAGGGGTTCGAGCACCCCTGGCGTCCCACTGTAAGCGCTCATCCCCTTGTATTCGGCGGGCGCCACAATTTAGGCTGCTCACCAGCAGGAATCAACTCAGCCACGAACTCCGCACCGGGAGGGCCGCGGCTGGGCCTTCGGTGCGTCCGGCTCGGTCCGGTGCGCCGCGTTCCTGCCACCCGAGCCAGGGGGTCAGGGAGCGCCGCGCACGCGGTGCCGCGCCGGATGCGTTGTTCCGGGGGTGCATCGCATCCGGCGCGCAAGACCTCCGACACGTCCACTGTGGACTACTGAGGGCGGATCAGTCCGCCCTACCGCTTCGCAGTTCGGGACCCGCCTCGAATCGCCGCTCCACCGCTGCCGGCGACTTCACGAGCACTAGCACGATATCCGGAGCCATTGATCCCCGACCCCTTGCAATGCGGGTCGGACCATGCGGCACGATGCAGAAGAACCACTCGGAACTGCGCCGCACACCGCGGAATCCTCACCCTTTCAGACGATTGTCGCTGCCCCGGTGGTTCGAGATCCTGTTGGGCTCGCCGCGATCGGCGGCCCTGCACCGCGTCAGCAGGAATCAGTGCGACATTTCCGGTAGAGGAGATCCGCGGCATGCCCGCCGACCAGCACGAACAGCGCCTCGACCTCGTGCGCGCAGCAGCAGAGCAATGGGCGAAGAACCTCATCGAGTTCGGCCCGCAGAACACGCTGCTGCACTTCAAGAACACGAAGACGACGAGTTTGGACCTGTCGAATGCGAAACCCGCATTCGTGCGGGATCTATTGCTCGGAAAGCCGGTGAAGCTCAGCGCGCTGTTCGAGGATTCCGCCGCGCACAAGGACGCGAGCACCCGCGCCCGCTCGCTGCGGCGCACCATGACGGCGTTCACCGAGGAACAGGGCATCGACATCGGAAAGGTCGCGCAAGGCCTGGTCGTGGCCAAGCCCCGGCACGGTGCGACCGCGCACGCACCAGCGCGCGGCACCCGCGCTCCGCTGCTGCTGCGCTCGCTGCGGATCACCGCGCGCACGGCCGCGGAGAGCGAGTTCGTGCTGGAGACCGAGCGCGACGTGGAGATCAACCCGGTGTTGCTGCACGCGCTCGACCAGGACTACGGCCTCGATCTGGACCTGCCCGCGTTCACCGCGGCCGTGCAGGAGGTGCTGGGCGCCACCGAGGATCCGCAGGAGCAGGTCGACCGGGTGGGCGCCGAACTCGCCTCGGTCGCCGAGCGCCAGGGCGTCCCGCTCGACGTGGAACCCGCGGTGGTGTGCGGCCTGTTCAACTACGCCAAGCAGCCGATGGTCGAGGACCTGCAGCAGGCCGTGGAGCTGCTCACCGAACACGACCTGATCGCGGCGCTCGCCGGGGACCAGCCGGCGCAGGCGGAGGTGCGCGCGCAGTCCGCCGGGTACGAGGCCCCGGCCGCGGACTCGGTCGAACCGGCCGAGGAGTTCCTGGTGCAGGACGCCGACTCCTCGCAGCAGCGGGCGATCGACACCGCGCTGGCCGGGCACCACGTGCTCATCGAGGGGCCGCCGGGCACCGGCAAGAGCCAGACGATCGCGAACATCATCGCGGGTGCGGCGGCGCGCGGGAAGCGGGTGCTGTTCGTCTCGGAGAAGCGGGCCGCGATCGAAGCGGTCACCGGCCGGCTGGCGCAGGTCGGACTGGACAAGCTGGTGTTCGACCTGCACCAGCAGCGGTTGGACAAGAAGCACGTGGCACGCCAGCTGCAGGACAGCTTGGAGTCGGCGGGGCGGCACACCCGGCCCGAGGTGGCCGCCCACCACCGCGACGTGCGCAAGCGGCGCGCCGCCTTGCGCTCGTTCTCCGACGAGCTGCACCGGCCGCGCGATCCGTGGGGGCTCAGCGCGTTCCAGGTGCAGGCGAAGTTGCTGGAACTCCGCGCGCCCGCTTCGCCGCACGTGTTCTCCAAGCCGGTCCTGCAGCTGCTCGACGCCGACACCGCCACGCGCCTGGAAGAGGGCCTGCGCGGCTTCATCGACAAGGGCGGCCTGCGGGTGGTGCGGCGGGAATCGCCCTGGTGGCAGGCGGAGATCCGCAGTGCCCAGGACATCGAGGAGATCCTGCTCAAGCTGAACTCGCTGGCGACGAAAACCTTGCACGCGGGCCGGGAGAGCATGACCTCGGTGCTGCGGCAGACCGGGCTGCGGACGCCGCTGGACCTGGCGGGCTGGCAGGAGGTGCTGCACCTGCTGGGCGAGGTCAACGACAGTGTGCGCGCGTTCGGGCCGGACGTGTTCAGCACCCTGCTCGACGACTGGTACTTCGCGGTCGCCTCGCGGCGGGAACGCGCCCAGGCGGGGCACAGGCTCGGCTGGCTGACCCGCAGGCGGCTGCACAAGGAGCTCACGGAGGCCTCCACCGACGGGATCAAGCAGCGCTCGGTGCTGCACCGCAAGCTCGCGGCGGTCCGTTCCCAGCGGGATCGCTGGCAGGCGCTCGGCGATCCGGCCGGGCACCCGTCGGAGGTGACCGGGCTCGGCGAGACGATGGAGCGGTTCAACACCTTGCGCGACCAGCTCACCTCGGTGGCGCTGTTCGCGAAGCTCAGCGACGTGGAGCGCAAACCGGTCGAGCAGGTGGACGCCGAGCTCGACGAGCTGGTCGCCGATCAGGACACGCTGTGGCGGATGGAGGACATCACCAGGCTGCTCGGCGAGTTCGAACGCCTGGGGCTCGGGCAGCTGGTGCAGGACATCGCCCGCCGGGACCTCGACGGCGACGCGGCCTGGGCGTTGTTCCGGCACACCTGGTTGAAGTCGCTGCTGGACCGGTTCAAGCTGGATTCCCCCGCGCTGCGCGGTTTCACCGCCGCCGAGCACGACCGCCTCGTCCGCGACTACCGGGACGCCGACTCCGAGCACCGCGATTCCTCGGCCGACCGCGTGCTCTGGGAGGTCGGCAAGGCGTTGCGCCAGGTGCGCGACGACCATCCGGACGAGACGAAGCTGCTGCGGGAACAGGCGAACAAGAAGTCCCGGCACATGCCGTTGCGCAGCCTGGTGCAGCACGCGCCGAACGTGCTGCTGGCGCTGTTCCCGTGCTGGGCGATGTCGCCGTTGGTGGTGAGCCGGACGCTGCCCGCGCAACGGCTGTTCGACCTGGTGATCTTCGACGAGGCGAGCCAGATCCAGCCGCAGGACGCGATCGCGACGATCGCGCGCGGCAGCAGCCTGGTGGTGGCCGGGGACGACAAGCAGCTGCCGCCGTCGAACTTCTTCGGCCGGATGCTCATCGAGGACGGGGAGAGCGACGAGACGGCGCTGCAGGACTACGAGTCGATCCTGACGGCGATGCGGACGCCGATCCAACGCCAGGAACAGCTGCGGTGGCACTACCGCAGCAGGGACGAACGGCTCATCGCGTTCTCGAACCGGGAGATCTACGGCGACGGCCTGGTCACCTTCCCCGGCTCCAGCAAGGAACCGCCGGTGTCGCTGCACGTCGTCGACGGGGTGGCCTCGCCGGGCCAGGACGGATCGGCACCCGCCGAAGTGGAACGGGTCGTGGACCTGGTGCTGGAGCACGCCACGACGCGCCCGCACGAGAGCCTCGGCGTGATCGCGATGGGCGACAAGCACGCGGCGCGGATCGAGGCGAAGCTGCGCCAGGCGGTGCAGGAACGCCCGGACGTGCAGGAGTTCTTCGACGCGCAGGCCGCTCTGGACACCCGGGTCTTCGTGAAGAACCTGGAGCGGGTGCAGGGCGACGAGCGGGACGCGATCATCCTCACCATCGGCGTCGCCAAGCGCGCCGACGACAGGGTGGACGGACGCGGATTCGGACCGCTGAACCGCTCCGGCGGCGAGCGGCGGCTGAACGTGGCGGTGACCCGTGCTAAGCGGCGGATGAGCGTGGTGTGCTCGTTCCAGCCGGGCGCGCTGGCTCCTTCGGACACTGCGAACGGCACCGAGCTGCTGCGCCGGTACCTGGAGTTCGCACAGCGGCACGGTGAGATCGACCAGGTGGGGCGGCAGCTGCCGCAAGAGCTCAACGGTTTCGAAGAGGACGTCCGGCGGGCGCTGACCGAGCGGGGCGTCGAGGTCCACCCGCAGTGGGGTTTCTCCGGCTACCGCATCGATTTCGCGCTCGCGCACCGGGACCACCCGGGTCGGATGGTGCTGGCGGTGGAGGCCGACGGCGACAGCTACCACCGGGCGCACAGCGTCCGCGAGCGCGACCGGCTGCGGCAGGCGCACCTGGAGAACCTGGGCTGGCGCTTCCACCGCGTGTGGGCCTCGGCGTGGTTCGCGGACCGCGCGGGCGAGACCGAGAAGATCGTCAAGGCGTGGGAGGAGGCGATGCGCGACGCGGACGCGGAACCCGTCGCCGAGCCGCCCGCCGAGCCGGTCCGCACGTCCGGCCCCTCCCCCGAATCGCGGCGCGGGCCACGCCCGGACGTGCTGCCCGGCCAGCCGATGGACAAGTACACCGAGCGGGAGCTGATCGGGCTGTGCCGCTGGCTGCTGGCGGACGGCCTGCAGCTGGACCGCGAGGAACGCATCACCCAGGCCATGGCCGAACTGGGCAAGGCCAAACGCGGACGGGTCATCGTGCAACGCCTGACCCGCGCCGTGCAGATCGCCCAGGACCAAGCAGATCGGGAGGACCGCTGACATGTTGCCCTTGGACGACCGCACCGCCGAACGGGTCGCCGCCGTGATCGTGGACATGGGCGGGCCGTACGAGCGGAAGTCGTACGAGCTGGAACCGCTGCTGCGCCGGGCCGGGTGGACGCCCGCTCCCGAGTACGACGGGACACCGCGAGTGCCGTGGCTGGCCGAGCAGCTGATCGAGAACCGGGACGACCACGCGCGGATCGAGCGGCTGCTGTGCCGGGTGTGCGATCCGGTGGAGTACGACGATGGTCGGGTGATCGCCGAGCAGTTCCGCGAGCAGCTCAACGAGAAGCTGGACGCGGAGGGACTCGTCATCTCGCTCGTCGACGGCCGTCCGGTGCTCGGCGAGGTCGGAGCGGACGGGGCCGCGCACTACTCCGCCCCGGAGAACCTCGCAGCGCGCCTGCCGCTGCTGATCGCCAATGCGACGGCGGTCGACCGGCTGCTCAACCGCGCCCGGGAAGCGGTACTGTGCGAGCAGGTCGGGGCGCACACGATGACGATCATCGCCATCGGTAGCTTCGTGGAGGGACTGCTGTACTCGCTGTTCATGGAACGCGACGAGAAGATCCGCGAAGAGGGCTTCATCGGCACGACGGGCCGCAAGTTCAAGCCGGACAAGGCAGGGCTCCAGATCATGCTCGACACCGCGCACGAGCGGGACTGGATCCAGAGCGATGCGAAGAACTTCGCCGATCACGTCGTGGAGTTCCGGAACTTCGTCCACCCCGCTGCGGAGCTGCGGGGCGGGGTGACCTTCGACGACGACACCGTGATGATGTGCTGGGCGCCGGTGCGCGCGCTGCTCAACGACCTGGAGGAGCACCTGCCTGCGGTGTCCTGACCTCACCGGCGGCCGGGACCGCGGGGCGGCGGGCGCTCGGGGAGTTCGTCGTTGCACCGCAACCACTTCCGCGCGAGCACCCGCACGTCCTCGTCGTCGTCCCAGTCGCCGCCGGTGTGCACGGTTTCCAGCAGGTGCTCGTCGTCGTGCGAGCCGCGCCGGTCACCGGAGTGCACCGTCATCACGTGCTCCCCGCGCCCCCACCGGAACGTGTAGGACCGTCCCGCCGGGGTGCGGGCGAACACCCACGTCATCGGCAGGAACTTCTTCTTCGGCATGCCACGACGTTAGGGAGCGGAGTCCGGCATCCGGGTAGCTTCCGTACCCTCACCTGATCAGCTGACCTGCAGCCCCCGGGCGAGTTCGCGGGCGGCAGCCGCCTCGCCGGTGGGCGGATTCTCCAGCAGTGCGGCGGACAGTTCCCGTGCCCAGCCGTTGAACCGGGTCGTTTCCGGCGCGGTGCGGTGCGCTTCACGCAAAGTGGCCAAAGTGGACTGGCGGTCGTCCTGCTGCTCATGCGCGCGAGCGATCTCGATCAGGTGCCGTGCCCGGCGCGGCACCGAGGCGATCCGGCCGCCGCCGAGCCTGCGCTCCGCCCGCAACGCCTCGCCGCCGCGCCGCAGGTCGACGTTGATGCTGACCGCGTGCGCCCGCAGCACCGCAACGCTGAAGCTCGACTGCACGTGCCGGTATCCCGGCCCGAGCGTCCGGGCCGCGGTGTCGGCGAGGTCCCAGTACCGCAAGGCTTCGCCGAGCCGCCCCTTGCGCGCCCAGGTCAACGCGCATTCCGCGAGCAGCGCGCCGCGCATCCCGTTCCACTCGTCGTCCTCGGGTCGCGCCGCCAGCAGGCGCAGCGCCCCGGTAGCGACTTCGAGCGCTTCGTCCCAGCGTCCGGACTCGCGCAGCACCTGCACCATCGCCCAGGCGGCACCACCGATCAGCTGCGGGTCGTCCGCCTCGTGGGCTTCGGTGACCGCGCGATCGACGACGAGCCACACCAACTCGGGCGCGGGCTGGTAGGCGACGTAGAAGTTGGCCAGCAGGTGCACTCCCGCGAGCAGGCGCCGCGCCTGCCTGCGCTGCGGACCGTCCTGCGCGCGCACCGCGTCCTGCGCGTCGCGGATCAGAGCGGGTAGCAGTCGTCCGACCTTCGTGCGGTGGTCCGGCGAGGCGTGCCGGAGGGTCCACGCCGATCGCAGCCGCTCCCCCAGGTGGCTCAGGTCGATGTCACCTGCCGGTGCGCGGAACCTGCTCGTGGTGAGCGCGGTCTGCACCTCCTGGAGCGCGGAGTGCGTGTTCACGCCGTCGAGGCGGGAGACCTGAACCGGGTCGTGGTTCCCGGTGAGCTCGGCGAGATCGGCGATGTCGAGCGCCTTCGCCAGCCGGATCAGCGTGTGCAGCTTCGGGGTCTGCAGCCGTCCGGTCTCCACCGCCTTGACCCACTCGGCCGAACGCCCCACCAGACCGCCCAGCACGGGACGGCTCATGCCCGCCCGCTCCCTGGCCTGCTTGATCCGCCACGAAACGTCATCGCCCATGCACCCGAAGTATCCACGCCGCGGCGGTGCGACGGAACAACTCCGCCGAACGAGCGCTCACCCCGGCGAACGGGGGCGGGGGGGGGGGGGGGGGGGGGCGCCGGGGCGGGGGGGGCCCCCCGGGGGGGGGGGTTTTAAAAAAAATA